>NZ_JAWOAI010000473.1:0-7735 GCF_033194735.1 Streptomyces sp. W16 | reverse complement strand
GCCGAGGTCGAGCGCGGCGGCCACCGGCGTCCGTACGGTGATGCCCGCGAGGGTCGTGGACGCGCCGCCGACCCCGAGGACGACGCCTTCCTCCCGGCTGCCGATGCCGCCGGCCCCGCCGACCGCGCAGCCCAGGTCGGACACGATGAACCAGTCCTCTCCTCCAGGCCCGCCGTACGGCCGTACGTCCACGGTCGCGGCCACCTCGTCGCCGCCCACGGACGCCAGCCAGCCGCTCTCCACGCACGCGGCGACGGGAAGGACGTCCTGCACGCGTGCGTGCGGTACGGGCTGCTGGAGCAGGAACAGGCGGACCAGGATCTCCAGCGGGGTGTCGCCCCGGGTCGCGCGGAGGGCCGGCACGGTCTCGCTGCGGGCCAGCGCCGCGTACGCGGGGGCGCCGAGCAGATCGAGCAGTCCGTCGGCGGTGAAGGAGGCGCCGAGCAGGGCGTCCCGGAGCCGGGCTGCGACCTCCGGGCGGTCGGATGCGGGCAGGGTGGGCAGGGTGGAGTTACTCACACCCCCCATTGTGGCCGCTCCGACCGACAACGTGCCCGCGCATGCGAAGGCCCCGGCACGCACGCGTACCGGGGCATCTTTCAGTCACTGAAACAATCAGGCGGTCCCGGACGAGGCCGACGCGGACGCCGACTTGCAGGCCTCCTGCTTGGTCATCGCCTTGCCGACATCGCCCTCTTCGAGGGTCTTCAGGGCGTCGTTCCCGCTCGTGCTGAGCTTGTCCAGCGAGGTCGCGATGCCCTTGAGGCCGTCCGCGAACTTCGCCTGGTCCTTGATGTCGAGCCCGTCGACCTGCTTCTTCAGGGCGGCGTACGACGTGGAGATGCCGTTGAGCTCCGTGACGGCGTCCTGCTGCTTCTTCGCGCCGTTGTCGACGTCCGGTGCCCCGGCGCTGTTCACAGCGGCCCCGATCGCCTTGTAGGCGTCGGACATGTCCTGGAAGGCCTGCGAGTCGGTCTTCTGGACCTGCGCCGGGGTGCTGTTGTCCGAGGTCTCCTTCTGGATCGCCGTGTTGGCGGCCGCGATCTTCTTCGCCTGCGGCTGCACCGCGAGGCAGACCTGCTTGGCCCAGGAGTCCAGCTTGGCGTCGCTGTCGTCGCCACTGCCACCGCATCCCGACAGCGCCAGTACCAGTACCGCACCGCCGGACAGTGCGGCCGCGAGCTTCTTGTTCACCGGATTGGTCCCTTCCATGGCTCTCGGCCCCGGAACATACACGCCGCACAGGCCATGCCCCCGGGCCCGAGGACCAATAGGAGAGCTTTTGGGACCATTTGCACCAAGCGAGAGAAGGCTCACGGCGAGGGACTGAACACACACAGAACGGGCGGGCGGCGCCCACAACTCGCGCCGCCCGCCCGCCTGTTGAACAGGACCTCGCAAGACCCCCTGAACCGGGCCCCGTAGGACCGCCTACGAAACCACCGCGGGATCCGCCTTCTTGGCCACCCGCTCGGCGTCGGCGTCGTCCCCCACGGCGATCCCGCGCCGCTTGGAGATGTACACCGAGGCGGCGATCACGAGGAACGCGAGCACCGAGATCGCGATCCGCACCCCGATGTTCTTGTCGTCGCCGTAGCTGAACTTGATGACCGCGGGCGCGATGAGCAGCGCGACGAGGTTCATCACCTTCAGCAGCGGGTTGATGGCCGGTCCGGCGGTGTCCTTGAACGGGTCGCCGACCGTGTCGCCGATCACCGTGGCGGCGTGGGCCTCGCTGCCCTTGCCGCCGTGGTTGCCGTCCTCGACGAGTTTCTTGGCGTTGTCCCAGGCGCCGCCCGAGTTCGCGAGGAAGACCGCCATCAGCGTGCCGGTGCCGATCGCGCCCGCGAGGAACGAGCCGAGCGCGCCGACGCCGAGCGTGAACCCGACCGCGATCGGGGTGAGCACGGCGAGCAGACCGGGCGTGGCCAGCTCCCGCAGCGCGTCCTTGGTGCAGATGTCGACGACGCGGCCGTACTCCGGTGTCTCGGTGTAGTCCATGATCCCGGGGTGCTCGCGGAACTGCCGCCGCACCTCGTAGACCACGGCTCCGGCGGACCGGGAGACCGCGTTGATCGCCAGCCCGGAGAAGAGGAAGACGACCGCGGCGCCGACGATGAGCCCCACCAGGTTGTTGGGCTGGGAGATGTCCATCATCAGGTTCAGCGGCGCGCCCGGCCCGGACAGTTTCTCGCCGACGTCCTGTGCGCCGGTCGTGATGGCGTCCCGGTACGACCCGAAGAGCGCCGACGCCGCCAGGACGGCGGTGGCGATGGCGATGCCCTTCGTGATGGCCTTGGTGGTGTTGCCCACCGCGTCCAGGTTGGTGAGCACCTGCGCGCCCGCGCCCTCGACGTCGCCGGACATCTCCGCGATGCCCTGCGCGTTGTCGGAGACCGGCCCGAAGGTGTCCATGGCGACGATCACACCGACCGTGGTGAGCAGGCCGGTGCCGGCCAGCGCCACCGCGAACAGCGCCAGCATGATCGACGCGCCGCCGAGCAGGAACGCCCCGTAGACGGCGAGACCGATCAACAGGGCGGTGTACACGGCCGATTCGAGGCCGAGGGAGATGCCCGCGAGGATGACAGTGGCCGGGCCGGTGAGCGAGGTCTTGCCGATGTCCATCACGGGACGGCGGTTGGTCTCCGTGAAGTAGCCGGTCAGTTGCTGGATCAGGGCGGCGAGCACGATGCCGATGGCCACGGCGACGAGCGCGAGGATCCGCGGATCGCCGTCCTTGGCCTTGATCGCCGCCTCGGTGACGCCGTCGAGGTCGGCGTACTTCGACGGCAGGTAGACGAAGACCGCGACCGCCACCAGTACGAGCGAGATCACCGCGGAGATGAAGAAGCCCCGGTTGATCGCGGACATGCCGCTGCGGTCGGTCCGGCGCGGCGCCACCGCGAAGATGCCGATCATGGCGGTGAGCACACCGATCGCCGGCACGAGCAGCGGGAAGGCGAGCCCGGAGTCGCCGAAGGCCGCCTTGCCGAGGATCAGCGCGGCGACCAGCGTCACGGCGTACGACTCGAAGAGGTCGGCCGCCATGCCCGCGCAGTCGCCGACGTTGTCGCCCACGTTGTCGGCGATGGTCGCGGCATTGCGCGGGTCGTCCTCCGGGATGCCCTTCTCGACCTTGCCGACCAGGTCGGCGCCGACGTCGGCAGCCTTGGTGAAGATGCCGCCGCCGACACGCATGAACATGGCGATGAGGGCGGCACCGAGACCGAATCCCTCCAGCACCTTCGGCGCGTCGGCCGCGTACACCAGCACCACGCAGGAGGCGCCGAGCAGACCGAGCCCCACCGTGAACATGCCGACGACGCCGCCCGTGCGGAAAGCGATCTTCATGGCTTTGTGCGAGACAGCGGTGAGATCCTTTTCGGGCTCACCCTCCGCCGGGGTCGCTTCCCGGGCCGCCGCGGCGACACGGACATTACTGCGTACGGCGAGCCACATGCCGATATAGCCGGTGGTCGCCGAGAACACCGCGCCGATCAGGAAGAAGATCGATCGTCCGGCGCGCTGATTCCAGTCGTCCGCGGGCAGCAGCAGAAGCAGGAAGAAAACGATCACGGCGAATACGCCGACCGTGCGCAACTGCCGTCCCAGATAGGCGTTCGCGCCTTCCTGGATCGCCGTCGCGATCTTCTTCATGCTGTCGGTGCCCTCGCCGGCCGCGAGCACCTGGCGGACCAGGATGCCGGCGACCACGAGCGCTGCCAGGGCCACGACGCCGATCACCATCACGAGGATGCGGTTGTCGTGGGTCAGGACTGCGGCTGCGATGGTTGTGGGGTGGTCAAACTGCTGAGGGGTAGAAAGCCCCGCCATTCGTCCTCCTTGACGCCTGTGCTGAGCTCAAGATGTGGACGGATTGTAGGTACCGGAACCTGATCAAAACAGTGCGCGGCAAACGGAATTGGCCTTCGCATAGTAATGCCTTAAAAGCATTGGCGCTTGATCAAATTATCGGGGCAGTGATCGGGCATTGATCGTGAATTGATTCACGAATTCTTTCGCACCGCCGGTACGCGGTGGTTGAACTCTTCCGGAAATGCCGAAGGGCCCTGCTCAGCAGGGCCCTTCGGCTGTGGTGTGCGGTGTTTTCAGGAGAGCGTCGTGGCCGGCGGTGTGGTCGGCCAGGTCATGCGGATCGATCCGCCGTGCTCCCCGGCGGTGACCTCGACGTCGTCGACGAGCCCGCTGATGACAGCGAGACCCATCTCGTCCTCCTCGGTCTCCGCGTCCGGATCCTCGCCCAGCGCCCCGGGCGCCTTGTCGCCGGGAGCCGAGCGTGGCGCCTCGTCGCCGACCTCGATGGAGAACTGCTTCTCCTCCTCGATCAGCAGCACCTTCACCGGGGCGGTGATCCCGTTGCTCTGGTGCAGCCCGACGGCACGGGTGCAGGCCTCGCCGACGGCGAGTCTGACCTCGTCGAGTACGGCCTCGTCCACTCCGGCCCTGCGCGCCACCGCTGCCGCCACCAGTCGGGCGGTCCTGACGTGCTCGGGCAGCGCGCTGAAGCGGAGTTCAACGGTGGCCATGCATCCCCCTCGGGACTACGGGCGTGCTGTCGATGGGCCGGGCCGCCGAAAGCCCGGACCACCGGTTCGTCTACTACTGCCGGCCGGGAGCGGTCACACACCGCCCCCGGAACGGTCGGGTCAGTCGGTGGCCGCCACCGCTTCCTCGACCGAGGTGTGAATCGGGAACACCTTGGTGAGGCCGGTGATACGGAAGATCTTCAGAATGCGCTCCTGGTTGCAGACCAGGCGCAGCGAGCCCTCGTGGGCACGCACCCGCTTCAGGCCGCCGACCAGCACACCGAGCCCGGTGGAGTCGAGGAAGTCGACTCCCTCCATGTCCACGACGAGGTGGAAACTCCCGTCGTTCACCAGCTCGACCAGCTGTTCGCGCAACTTGGGCGCGGTATATACGTCGATTTCTCCACCGACCTCGACGACCGTACGATCGCCGACGGTACGGGTCGACAGGGACAGGTCCACGGATCCTCCAGCACCTTGCTATCGAGCGGTCATCCCATGGGACACCTCGGCAGAGCCCCCAGGACGGTTCGCCAGCCGCGATGGCATTCAATCACTTACCGCAGGGCGTGCACGACGCCTTGGCTCCATTGTCCGTCACGCCAGTGACACACTCGGTGCCGATGGCCAAGAATCAGCGATCCGATCGACCCTCGGCGAACCCCGTGTCCGGGCTCTCGCCGGGCACGGTTCTGGACCGGCTCGCGTCCGGACCGAGCCGGGCTTCGCGCATCACTCATACGGAGCACTTGCCCCCACGTGAGGGCCGCCATGCCGTCTGGCCTGACCGGATTCGCGCGGAGGTGATCGCCACCGTCCAGGAAGCCGGTATCGAACACCCCTGGGCCCACCAGGCACAGGCCGCCGAGCACGCCCTGGACGGCGAGTCAGTGATCGTTGCCACAGGCACCGCCTCGGGCAAGTCGCTGGCATATCTGGTACCGGTCCTCTCCGCGCTCCTCGACGGCTCCGAGGCGCCGAACGGCCGCGGCACCACCGCCCTCTACCTGGCCCCCACAAAAGCCCTGGCGGCCGACCAGCTCCGCTCCGTGAAGGAACTTTCACAACCTCTGGGCAATGCGGTTCGCCCGGCCGTGTACGACGGCGACACTCCGTTCGAAGAGCGCGAATGGGTACGCCAGTACGCCAACTACGTCCTGACCAACCCCGACATGCTCCACCGGGGCATATTGCCCTCGCACCCGCGCTGGTCCTCCTTCCTGAAGTCCCTGAAGTACGTGGTCATCGACGAGTGCCACACCTACCGGGGCGTCTTCGGCTCCCATGTCGCCCAGGTACTGCGCCGCCTGCGCCGCCTCTGCGCCCGCTACGGCTCCTCTCCCGTCTTCCTGCTCGCCTCCGCGACCGCCGCCGAGCCCTCGGTCGCCGCCCGCCGCCTCACCGGCCTCCCCGTGGTCGAGGTCGCCGACGACGCCTCACCCCGCGGTGAGTTGGTGTTCGCCCTCTGGGAGCCCCCGCTCACCGAACTCCACGGCGAGAAGGGCGCCCCGGTCCGCCGTACGGCCACCGCCGAGACCGCCGACCTGCTGACCGACCTCGCCGTCCAGGGCGTGCGCTCGGTGGCCTTCGTACGGTCCCGGCGCGGCGCCGAGCTGATCGCGCTGATCGCCCAGGAACGCCTCGCCGAGGTCGACCGCTCCCTTGCCCGGCGGGTCGCCGCCTACCGCGGCGGCTACCTCCCCGAGGAGCGCCGCGCCCTCGAACGCGCCCTCCACTCCGGCGAGTTGCTCGGCCTCGCCGCCACCACCGCCCTCGAACTCGGCATCGACGTCTCCGGCCTGGACGCCGTCCTCATCGCCGGCTACCCCGGCACCCGCGCCTCCCTGTGGCAACAGGCGGGCCGCGCCGGACGCTCCGGCCAGGGCGCCCTGGCCGTCCTGGTGGCCCGCGACGACCCCCTGGACACCTTCCTGGTCCACCACCCGGAGGCCCTGTTCGACCAGCCGGTGGAATCCACGGTCCTGGACCCGGACAACCCCTACGTCCTGGCCCCCCACTTGTGCGCAGCGGCAGCGGAACTGCCGTTGACCGAAGAGGACTTGGACCTCTTCGGCCCGGCCACGGCGGAACTGCTGCCGCAGCTGGAGGCCGCGAAGCTGCTCCGCCGCCGCGCGAAGGCCTGGCACTGGACGCGCCGGGAACGGGCCGCCGACCTCACCGACATCCGCGGCGGGGGCGGCAAGCCGGTCCAGATCGTCGAGAACGGCACGGGCCGCCTGCTGGGCACCGTCGACGAGGCCGCCTCCCACGCGACCGTCCACGAGGGCGCCGTCCACCTCCACCAGGGCCGCACATACCTGGTGCGCGCCCTGGACCTGGAGGACTCGGTGGCCCTCGTCGAGGAGGCCAACCCTCCGTACTCGACGGTCGCCCGCGACACCACGGCGATCTCCGTCCTGGAGACGGACATCGAACTCCCCTGGGGCCAGGGCCGGTTGTGCTACGGCTCGGTCGAAGTCACCAACCAGGTCGTCTCCTTCCTCCGCAGACGTGTCATCACCGGTGAAGTCCTCGGCGAGTCGAAACTCGACCTCCCTCCTCGTACGCTCCGCACCCGCGCGGTCTGGTGGACGGTCACGGAGGACCAGTTGGACGCCGCCCGCATCAACCCCGAGATCCTCGGCGGCGCCCTGCACGCCGCCGAACACGCCTCGATCGGCATGCTCCCCCTCTTCGCCACCTGCGACCGCTGGGACATCGGCGGAGTCTCGGTCCCGCTGCATCCGGACACCCTGCTCCCGACGGTCTTCGTCTACGACGGCCACCCGGGCGGCGCGGGCTTCGCCGAGCGCGCCTTCCACACCGCCCGCGCCTGGCTCACCGCCACCCTCCAGGCCATCGCCTCCTGCGAGTGCGACGCCGGCTGCCCGTCCTGCATCCAGTCCCCCAAGTGCGGCAACGGCAACGAGCCGTTGCACAAGCGGGGGGCGGTGCGGTTGCTCACGGAGCTTCTGCGGGAGGCACCGGAGGTGCGGGAACCGGCGGAGGTGCGGGGACCGGAGAAGGCACCGGTGGAGGTACCGGTCCAGCAGGTCCCGCCCGTGCCCTGACCTCCGCCACGAACGGTCCCCGGCCCGCCGCCGCTGTCACGTCCGACGTCTCCCCCACGACCGCGCACCGCACCAGCCGCGTCCCCTGGGCCCGCGCCACCCGCTCCGCCCGGG
>NZ_JAWOAI010000472.1:0-7745 GCF_033194735.1 Streptomyces sp. W16 | reverse complement strand
CCGGTGGCGGCGACCGGGGTGGGCCCGCTGCCGGCGGCCCCGCCGGTGCGCGAGGAGGAGCAGGGCGGGCAGGACTGAAATGATCGGTCCCCGTAGCGTGTTCGCATGGACATGA
This sequence comes from Streptomyces sp. W16, assembly GCF_033194735.1. Lineage (NCBI taxonomy): Bacteria > Bacillati > Actinomycetota > Actinomycetes > Kitasatosporales > Streptomycetaceae > Streptomyces > Streptomyces sp. W16. The sequence goes on along the minus strand of NZ_JAWOAI010000472.1, from coordinate 7,630 downwards.
GCCGTGCGAGGGGTACCCGGGAACGACTGGTCGTCATCGGCGGTGACGCCGCGGGCATGTCCGCGGCGTCCCAGGCGCGCCGCCTCAAGGGGCCGGACGAGCTGGAGATCGTGGCGTTCGAGCGGGGCCACTTCACCTCGTACTCGGCGTGCGGCATCCCCTACTGGGTGGGCGGTGATGTCTCCACTCCGGAGGAGCTGATCGCCCGTACCCCGCAGGAGCACCGGGAGCGGGACATCGACCTGCGCATGCGGACCGAGGTCGTGGAGCTCGACGTCGCGGGCGGTCGGGTACGCGCGCGTGACGTCGATTCGGGGGCGGAGTCCTGGACGTCGTACGACAAGCTCGTGATCGGGACCGGGGCGCGGCCGATCCGCCCGGACATGCCCGGTGTCGATGCCCCCGGAGTGCACGGGGTGCAGACGCTCGACGACGGGCAGGCGCTGCTCGACTCGCTGGCACGCACGCGTGGGCGTCGCGCCGTGGTGGTCGGGGCCGGGTACATCGGGGTCGAGATGGCGGAGGCGTTCGTCAACCGCGGGTATGACGTCACCGTCGTCAACCGGGGCAAGGAGCCGATGTCGACGCTCGACCCCGACATGGGGCGCCTGGTGCACAAGGCGATGGAGGGCCTGGGCATCACCATGGTCAACGACGCCCATGTCACCGAGCTGCTCACCGGGGAGGACGGGCGGGTGCGGGCCGTTGTCACGGAGGACGCGGAGTATCCGGCGGACGTCGTGGTGATGGGGATCGGGGTACGGCCCGAGACGAGCCTCGCGAAGGCGGCCGGGTTGCCGCTCGGGCAGCACGGCGGGCTGCTGACCGACATGGCGATGCGGGTGCGCGGGCACGAGAACATCTGGGCCGGCGGCGACTGCGTCGAAGTCCTCGACCTGGTCTCCGGACAGGAGCGGCACATCGCCCTGGGGACCCATGCAAACAAGCACGGGCAGGTCATCGGCACCAATGTGGGCGGGGGTTACGCCACCTTCCCGGGGGTGGTCGGCACGGCCGTGAGCAAGGTGTGCGACCTGGAGATCGCCCGTACCGGGCTGCGCGAGAAGGACGCCCACCGCGCGGGGCTGCAATTCGAGACGGTCACCATCGAGTCGACCAGCCGCGCGGGCTACTACCCGGCGGCCTCCCCCATGACGGTGAAGATGCTCGCCGAACGCCGTACCGGCCGTCTCCTGGGCGTGCAGATCGTCGGCCGCGAGGGCGCCGCGAAGCGTGTCGACATCGCGGCGGTCGCCCTCACGGCCCGTATGACGGTGGAACAGATGACGGCCCTGGACCTGGGCTACGCCCCGCCGTTCTCCCCGGTGTGGGACCCGGTCCTGGTGGCGGCCCGAAAGGCGACCGCCAAGGTCCAGGCCGGCCTGCGGTAAAGCTGCTTACGCCGTGCCGTTGATGCGGTCTATGGCCTGCCGTGCCTGCTCGGCCGGCGGCCTGGCGGGCAGCGAGGACACCGACGCGCTCGGCGGCATCATCGCGGCGGGCTGCGCCACCGCCGGCTTCGCGTGGGCGCCCAGGGCCGTGGACCGCAGCCGGTTGCTCACCGCCTCGTCCAAGGTCACCGGCCGCTGCATCTGCGCGGCGAGGCGTCCCGCTTCCTGACCGAGCTTGGCGACGTCCTCCCACGGGAGGCGCACCACCAGGGAGATCTCGGCCTCGCCGTCGGGCGTGGCGGTCATCTGAGGGGAAATCCGGTCGTTCATCGCCTGTTCCTCACGTCGTCCCCGCGACACGCCTTCCCCGCACCGCGGGCGGTTGAGGAGTCATACGCACAGGCGGACGGCGGTGTTCACCGGTTCGCCGCGCGTATCGGGGGCACTAATCCCTTGTGGTCATCCCCGTCCATGACGTGAACCCGGTGCGCCGCACCCCTTGGGTGACGTATGCGCTCATCGCCGCGAACGTGCTCGTCTTCCTGTCCACACCCGGAATGGCGGGTTCCGTGGCGGGCGGCAGCGACCTCTCGCAGTTGTGCCATCTGCAGGCGTTCCTGGACCACTACGCGGCCGTGCCGCGGGAGTTGATCCACCATCAGATGCCGCAGCTCGTCCCGACCGGCGCCGTCCAGGCCGGCCCCGGCGGCCCGGCCTGCGCGGCCGGCCCGCCGACCTACGACAAGTCGGCCCCGCTGAGCGTCTTCACCGCGATGTTCCTGCACGGCAGCTGGATCCACCTGCTGGGCAACATGCTGTTCCTGATGATCTTCGGCAACAACGTCGAGGACCGCATAGGCCACATCCGCTTCACGCTCTTCTACGTGGTCTGCGGTTACGCCGCGGGCTACGGCTTCGCACTGCTCAACGACAACTCGGCCGACCCGCTGATCGGCGCCTCCGGGGCGATCGCCGGTGTCCTGGGCGCCTATCTGGTGCTGTACACGAAGGCCAGGGTGTGGGTCCTGGTGCCGTTCCTGTTCTTCCTGCCGCTGCGCCTGCCGGCCTGGCTGGTGCTGGGCTTCTGGTTCGTGCTCCAGGCGTTCTACTCGTCCGGCGAGGGCGTCTCCGACGCGGGCACGGTGGCGTACGAGGCGCATGTCGTCGGGTTCCTCGTGGGCATGCTGCTCGCCTGGCCGCTCAAGGCGGGCACCCCACCGCCGCCGGAACCGCGCGGCCTGCTGTTCGGCAGGCGGGCCCGGCCCCGGCACACGTGGTGAGCGCGGCTAGCGGGCCGTCTGCGTGTGGACGTACTCGGCGAGCCGGGTGAGCGCGTCCGGGTCGGTGGCCGGCATGACGCCGTGCCCGAGGTTGAAGATGTGGCCCTCAAGGTCCTTCGCCGATTCGAGGACCTCACGGGTCTTCGCCTCGACTGCCGCCGTGGGGGCGAACAGGACGGCCGGGTCGAGGTTGCCCTGGAGGGCCTTGCCGGGGCCGACCCGGCGGGCGGCCTCGTCCAGCGCGACGCGATAGTCGACGCCGACGACGTCCGCGCCGGCCTCGCCCATCAGCTGCAGCAGCTCGCCGGTGCCGACGCCGAAGTGGATGCGGGGGACGCCGTAGCCCTCGACCGCCTTGAGGACCTTCGCGGAGGCGGGGAGCACCGAGCGGCGGTAGTCGGCCGGGGCGAGGGCGCCGGCCCAGGAGTCGAAGAGCTGGACGGCGCTGGCGCCCGCCTCGATCTGGACCTTGAGGAAGGCGGCCGTGATGTCGGCGAGGCGGTCGAGGAGGTCGGCCCAGAGCTCGGGGTCGCCGTACATGATCGCCTTGGCGTTCTCGTACGTCCGCGACGGGCCGCCCTCGATGAGGTAGCTCGCGAGGGTGAACGGCGCGCCGGCGAAGCCGATGAGGGGGGTCGAGCCGAGCTCGGCGGTCAGCAGGCCGATGGCCTCCGTGACGTAGGAGACGTCATCGGGGGTCAGGTCGCGCAGCCGGGCCAGGTCGGCGCGGGTGCGGATCGGCTTCTCGACGACCGGGCCGACGCCGGGCTTGATGTCGAGGTCGATGCCGATGGCCTTGAGCGGGACGACGATGTCGCTGAAGTAGACCGCCGCGTCCACGCCGTGCCTGCGCACCGGCTGGAGGGTGATCTCGGCGACCAGCTCGGGCCGCGTGCAGGACTCCAGCATGGGGACGCCCTCGCGCGCCTTGTGGTACTCCGGCAGCGAGCGCCCGGCCTGCCGCATGAACCACACGGGTGTGTGCGGGACGGGCTCGCGCCTGCACGCCTTCATGAAGGCGGAGTCGTAAGTGGTGGTCGGCTGCTGGCCCGCGGGGCTCTGATTGGCACTCACGGGGGCAAGTCTCGCACGGCGGCAGGAGGCGATTACACGCGGTGCTGAACGCAAGAGCGGGTGTCTAGTCCCGCACGATGCCTCCGTTCCCCTTAATCTTCCCGCATGGCTGCGGCTCAGGGACGACTGTCGGACGGCGCTGACGGAATGGACGACTCCAAGGAGGGGGACCGGGATGGGGGCGGTACGGCTCCGCCGGCTTTCCAGGCCGCGGTCCAGGCCCTGCGGAACAGTCGGCTGCGGCCACAGATCGAGATCGACCCGACACCGGCGCCACAGCGGCTCGCCCCCTTCGCGTACGCGCTGGAGGCCGCGGTCGTCGACGGCGACCAGGACCTGGCCGACGGCCGGCTGGTGCTGCTGCACGACCCGGCCGGGCACGACGCCTGGCACGGCACGTTCCGGCTGGTGACGCTGGTGCGCGCGGAGCTGGAGCCGGAGATGGCCGCGGACCCGCTGCTGCCCGACGTGTGCTGGTCATGGCTGACCGGCGCGCTCCAGACCCGTGGGCTGACCTACGGCGAGCCGAGCGGCACCGTCACCCGGGCGAGCTCCCACTACTTCGGCGGGCTGTCCGAGCGCCCGTCGGCCTCCCAGATCGAGATCCGCGCCTCGTGGACGCCCCGTGAGGGGCTCGGCGGTGTCCCGGACACGGCTGCGCATCTGGCCTCCTGGTGCGATCTGCTGGCCCAGGTCGCGGGCCTGCCGCCGGCGGGTCCGGGCGACGCGTCGATCGTCACGCTGCCGCAGCGCCGGGGCCCGCAGTCACGCTGAGCCTTACCCGAGGCACACCGAGGTCTTACCCATCGCTTGCGGTGTCTTTGTCGATACGGCCACTTTCAATCAGGAGTGGCCTCTCGAACGAGCCGTTTCGTTCACCGAACGATCGACAGCGTGTCCGAATTGCACTGATTGCTACTCACTAAATCGTGATCTTTCTCTAAAGGACCGCGGGTTTGGTGCCGAAGACGACTGTGACCTTGAAAGTCGTCCCGCACCCCAGGAGGCCTGGTGTCCGTTCTTCTTGAGCAGCCCGCAAGCCTGGTCGCCTACCGCCCGAACAAGCCGACCGCCATGGTGGTCGTGGCCGACCCGCGCGTCCGCTCCACCGTCACCCGCCACCTGTGGGCGCTCGGTGTACGCGACGTCATCGAGGCCTCGTCCGTCGCGGAGGCTCGTCCCCGCATCGGCAACCCCCGCGACATCTGTGTGGCAGACGTCCACCTTCCCGACGGTTCCGGACTCACCCTGCTCTCCGAGACCAGAGCCGCAGGCTGGCCCAACGGCCTGGCCCTGTCCGCCGCCGACGACATCGGTGCCGTGCGCAACGCCCTCGCGGGCGGCGTCAAGGGCTACGTCGTCACCGGCACCCGCACGAACGTCGGGCTCCCCACCCGACCCGGCGCCGCTCCCATCGGCTCCGCCGCCGCCCGTATGCACCGCCGCCCCCCGGGTGCCCCGAGCCACCCGGGCGGCTACCGCGAACTGTCCGGCCGTGAGGTCGAGGTGCTCCGCCTGGTCGCGGAAGGCCAGTCGAACAAGGCGATCGGTGTCTCCATGGGCCTGTCCGCACTGACCGTCAAGAGCCACCTCGCCCGCATCGCCCGCAAGCTCGGCACGGGTGACCGCGCCGGCATGGTCGCGGTGGCCCTGCGCACCGGAATCATCCACTGACCCTGTCCCGGAACCACGTCCTCCACTCCCCCGCCGAGCCGTGAACCGGATCTTTCACTTACCTGACTGGTTTACGACCCCCAGACGCCCGTCGACGGAACGTTCCGTCGGCGGGCGTTGTCCATACACGGATACCCTTGACACGTGACCGACGCCCAAGAAACCGCAGCAGACAGCTCACTGCGAACCACCGGAGGCGCCCCTCCGGACGACGTCGAAACGGCGCCGATCCCCTTGCTTGAGCCCCGGGAGGGCATTCCGCCCGTTATCGCCGACGAGGACGCCCTCGCCGAGGCGATCGCGGCCTTCGCCGCCGGCACGGGCCCCCTCGCCGTCGACGCCGAGCGCGCGTCCGGCTACCGCTACGGACAACGCGCCTATCTGGTGCAGCTGCGCCGCGAGGGTGCGGGCACCGCACTGATCGATCCGGTCGCCTGCCCCGACCTGTCGGGCCTCGGCGAGGCCGTCTCCGGTGTCGAGTGGGTGCTGCACGCCGCCACCCAGGACCTGCCGTGTCTGCGGGAGATAGGCATGGTGCCGACGCGGCTCTTCGACACCGAGCTGGCGGGTCGGCTCGCCGGATTCCCGCGGGTCGGCCTGGGTGCGATGGTCGAGAACGTCCTCGGCTTCGTCCTGGAGAAGGGGCACTCCGCCGTCGACTGGTCCACCCGCCCGCTGCCCGAACCGTGGCTGCGGTACGCGGCCCTGGACGTGGAACTCCTCGTCGACCTGCGGGACGCCCTGGAGAAGGAGCTGGACCGGCAGGGCAAGCTGGAGTGGGCCCGCCAGGAGTTCGACGCGATCGCGGCGGCGCCGCCCGCCGAACCCCGCAAGGACCCGTGGCGCCGCACGTCCGGGATGCACAAGGTACGGCGGCGCCGGCAGCTCGGTGTCGTACGGGAGCTGTGGCAGACCCGGGACCGGATCGCGCAGCGGCGGGACGTGTCACCGGGGAAGGTGCTGTCCGACGCGGCGATCGTGGAGGCCGCGCTCGCGCTGCCGCTGGACGTGCAGGCGCTCGCGGCGTTGAACGGGTTCGGGCATCGGATGGGGCGGCGGCAGCTGGAGCAGTGGCAGGCTGCGGTTGATCGGGCCAAGGCGTTGCCCGACTCTGCGTTGCCGCAGCCGGGGCAGCCGGTTACCGGGCCGCCGCCGCCGCGTGCCTGGGCCGACAAGGATCCCGAGGCCGCGGCTCGGTTGTCCGCGGCTCGGGCCGCGGTGTCGGCGGTCGCCGAGGGGCTCAACATGCCTCAGGAGAATCTGATTACTCCGGACACGGTTCGGCGGGTTTGCTGGGAGCCGCCGAAGAGTGTGGATGTGTCGTCTGTGGGGGCTGCGTTGGCGGGGTACGGGGCTCGGCCGTGGCAGGTGGAGCAGGTGGCGCCTGTTTTGGTGGAGGCTTTGTCCGCCAAAGCGCCTTAGGGATTGCCGTTGTGTGGCGAGTGCGGGTGATCTGTGGCTGGTCGCGCCCACGCGGCGGAGCCGCATATCGAAACAGCCCCGCGCCCCTGAAAGGCAACGCTTCTCGCAAAGCTGGAGCGTCGAGATCGCGCCAAGATCTTCGAACTCGGCGAACGGGTAACGGTCGGGGGGATCGGCTGGGAGACTCCCCTCGATGACCACAACTCGCGTCACCATCAAGGACGTTGCCGCCCGCGCCGGCGTGTCCAAGGGGGCGGTGTCGCTCGCCTTCAATCACAAGCCGGGGCTCTCCGACGCGACCCGGAAGCGGATCTTCGAGGCCGCGCGGGAGTTGGGCTGGGCGCCCAACCTCACCGCGCGGTCGCTGGCCGGGGCGCGTGTGGACGTCGTAGGGCTGGCCGTCTGTCGTCCGGCGCGGCTGCTCGGGCTCGAACCGTTCTACATGGAGTTCATATCCGGGGTGGAGAGCGTGCTGATCGAGCACTCCTGCGCGCTGCTGTTACGGCTCGTGCGGAATCCGGACGAGGAGGTCGGGCTGCAGGAGTCGTGGTGGAAAGCGCGGCAGGTCGGCGGGTCGATTCTCGTGGATTTCCGGGCGGACGATCCGCGGGTCGCGGTGGTGCGGCGGCTGGGGCTGCCGGTGGTGGCCGTGGGGCATCCGTCGTTGACCGGGGGGCTGACCTCGGTGTGGACCGACGACACCACCGCCGTCACCGAGGCGGTGCGGTATCTGGCCGCGCTCGGGCACCGGCGGATCGCCCGGGTCGGCGGGTCGGCGGGGCTCGGGCA
>NZ_JAWOAI010000471.1:0-7776 GCF_033194735.1 Streptomyces sp. W16 | reverse complement strand
TCAGCCCCGCCGCCGCGGCGACGACCCCGGCGAGCAGCAACGGCAGCCCGTAGACGCCGCCTTCGGCGGTGAGCAGCCCGTACGTCCCCGCGCACACGCCCAGCAGCCCGCCGAGCGTGAGGGCAGCCGTCGTCCGCCGTACGGAGGCGGGCACTTGGGCCGTACGGCCGTAACCGCGCGCGTCCATCGCGGCGGCGAGGGCGACCGAGCGCTCCAACGCGCCCTCCAGGACCGGGAGTCCGACCTGCAGCAGGCCGCGCAGGCCCCGGTCGGGGCGGCCACGGAGACGGCGGGCGGCGCGCAGACGCTGGACGTCGGCGACCAGGTTCGGGGCGAAGGTGAGCGCCACGACCACCGCGACGCCGGTCTCGTACAGGGCGCCCGGCAGGGACTTGAGGAGACGGGCCGGGTTCGCGAGGGCGTTCGCCGCGCCGACACAGATGAGCAGCGTGGCCAGCTTCAGGCCGTCGTAGAGCGCGAAGAGCAGTCCCTCGGCGGTGACCTTGCCGCCGAGGCGGATGCCCTGCGCCCAGTGGGGGAGCGGGACTTCGGGGAGCGTGAGGAGTGTGTGGGTGCCGGGGACGGGGGAGCCGAGGACGATCGCGAAGGCCAGGCGGATGAGGAGTACGGCGAGTCCGAGTTTCGCGAAGGCGGCGTAGGAGCGGGACCAGGGGGCGGGGGTGCGGTGCGTTGCCACGACGTATGCGGAGACAGTGATCAGGAGGGTGAGGAGGAGGGGGTTGGTGGTGCGGGTGGCGGCGGTGGCCAGGCCCAGGGACCAGGTCCACCAGGCGCCGGGGTGTAGGGAGTTCGGTGTGTTTGGTGCGCGTGAGGATGTGCCGCTTTCTGTTGTTGGGCGGCTGCGGGTTCGTTGTGGCTGGTCGCGCCCACGCGGCGGAGCCGCACATCGATACTGCCCGCGCCCCTTTAGGGAGTTGCGCCTAGCCATGCCTGCGCCTTCGGGTCTGCCATAGCGCTGCCGCTGCCAGGAGGGCGATTGCCGTCGTGCCCGCGAGTAGGCCCACCGAAGGGCCTTCATGTGGCGTGGTCTTCTTGGCGAGCTGCTCTCCGCAGCCCTGCTCCGGGTAGCCGTTGATCGCGCACAGGAGGGCGTTCGTGTCGTAGCGCAGGGGTTTTGCGACCGTGGCCAGTGCCTCCGCCGTTGTCGCGTCGGGGGGCACCGTGGCGCAGGCGGTGCGGCCGGTCGGTGGGGTCTCGTCGGACGGGGCGTCGGACCGCGTACCGAAGTCGATGACGAGAGCGACCCGCTTCTTTCCTTTCACCGCAGGGGAGTTGGCGCAGATCGTCGTGAAGTCGGGTGCTGGGGCCCGGGGTTGCTTCGCGTCTGCCGAGTCCTCGCTCACCGCGAAGCGGAAGCCCTGGACGGTGCCGTCGGTGGGACGGGTGGTGGAGGGGCCCTGGGTGGCGTAGGTCCAGTGGGTGCCGGTGCGGTCCCAGAAGGACCAGTAGCGGTAACCGGCCGCCTGGGCGGGGGAGTTGGCGGTCAGGGCGAGCAGGAGTGCGGTGAGGAGCAGGGTGAGGGAGGGGCGGCGGGTCACTGTCGCTGCCCGCGCTTGCGGCCACGGCCGACCAGGACGAAACCGGCGACGGCGACGGCGACTGCGAGGAGAGCGCCGCCTACGGTCCAAGCGACCTTCAGGGAACCGTCGTTGTCGTCGGAGGCCGCCTTCTCCTCCGGGCCGGCGGTCTGCAGCTCCTCGATGTCCTTGGGGGCGGGACCGGTCGCGTTGAGCAGGGTGACGAGGTCCTGGCCGCCGAAGTCGTGGGCGTCGGCGCCCTTCGCGGTGCTCGCGACGAAGACGAGCTGCGCGTAGGCGGCCGGACCTCCCTGCGCCGCCCACGACTTGGCGTGGGTCTCCAGCCAGTGCAGCGGTTTCGCGGCCTGGTCGTGCAGGCCGAGGGAGGACAGGGCGACGATCGCGTCGGCCGTATTGCCGTAGTCGGGCTGGGACTTGGCGCCGGGGAGCGTGGAGGTCAGATGCTCGTCCTTCGCCATGGCCTTCGCGAGCCAGCGGGCACCGTTGAGGCTCAGCGCCGTCTCGGGGACGTCGGGATCCGGCTTCGCGCAGCCCGTGGGGGCTTCGGCGTCGTCCTGCCGGCTCCCGGCCAGTGACTGGCCGTCCAGGCCGAGCACGGCGGCGGCGGTCGCGTCCGCGTTGGCGACGAGCTTGCCCTCCTTGTCGGGCTGGTAGGCGAAGGCGCCCGCGTCCGTGCCGTCGTCGCAGGGCAGCGCGAGCTTCCGCAGCGCGTCGTAGGGCGACTTCCCGTCCTTGCGGATGTTCGGCACGGTCACTCCGGCGTCGCCGAGCGCGCCCATGACGACGGCGGTGGAGTTCGCGTCACTGGCCCCGCCGGGGGAGTATCCCCAGCCGCCGTCGGCGTTCTCGACGGACTTCAGCCACTTGACGGCCTTGGCCACCTGGGCGTCGTAGGAGACGGTCAGCGTCGAGAGGGCCTGAACGGCGACGGCCGTGCTGTTCGTGTCGACCATGACCTTGGCGTCGCACGCCTTGCCGGGGTCGGCCCGGAACGCCGCGAAGGCGCCGTTGGCGCACTGCTGCCCGGCCAGCCATGCCACCGCCTTGTCGGCGGGCTCCACGCCCACCGCGTCCTGCGCGAGCATGGCCAGCGACTGCCGCCAGACCCCGTCGTAGGTGGGGTCGGAGGTGCCGTAGAGCCCGACGGGTATCGCCACGGAGGACGACGGTGACGGGGACGGACCGGCGACGGCAGGTGCCGCGGCGATCACGGTGACGGTGATGCAGGCGGCCAGGGCCGCGGCGCTGCGGCGGACGTTCATGATCGGCGGATGCCTTCCCCTGTGGGGAGCACGGCAGCACGGGAACACCCCCGGGCGGCTCGGCTCCGTATTCCTCGACGGTGCGTGTGAGCCGGTCACGTGCCGTGCGGGGCGGTCCGGCTCACCGGCCCCGGAGGGGGACGGATCACGGTTGCGGGTCAGCGCCGGAATTGCACCGGCTTTCCCCCGTACGGGTGTGATGACGACCCGGCCACTCTACGGCCAGTCTGGGCATCCGCTGTGAGGAAGGGGCGCCCGGTCCGACCGTCCCGGTAGGTTCTGGCCATGTCGACGACGGGGAAGACGACGGGCAGGACCACGGGGAAGACGACGGGGAAGCTGATCGGCTCCGGCCGTACCGCTGACGTGTACGAGATCGACGACGCGTGGGTGCTGCGCCGCGACCGGGAGGACTGGGGGGACGCGGCGGCCGAGGGCGCGGTGATGGAGCATGTGCGCGCGTACGGCTATCCCGTGCCCCGGGTGCGGCCGGGGGACTCGCTCACCTCGCGCACCGACCTGGTGATGGAACGGCTGACCGGGCCCACCATGCTGGAGGCCCTCGCCGCGGGCTCGATCGGCCTGCGGGAGGCGGGGACCGTACTCGCCGCGCTGCTACGGCAGTTGCACACGATCCCCGGCCGCCGCCCCGGCACCCGCGTCCTGCACCTCGACCTCCACCCGGAGAACGTGATGCTCACCCCGACCGGTCCCCGTGTTATCGACTGGGGCACCGCGGAGGACGGTGACCCCGGACTGGACTGGGGTCTCTCCGCGATCATCCTCGCCCAGGTCGCCGTGGACGATCAGCCGATCGCCGACCCGGCCCGCGCGGTACTCGCCGCGCTCCTCGCCGATCCCGCCGACCTCACGGAGGTGGGGCTGGCGGAAGCCCGGCGGAGGCGGGCGGTCAACCCGACGATGACTCCGCGCGAGGTCGAACTCCTCGGTGCGGCCGAGGAGTTGGTCCGGTCGCTGGCATTTCCGCCGCAAGATGGTGTTCGGCGTGGTGTTCCGCGCGACGAGGGGAACCGCGAGTCGACGTGAACGCGTCACCGCCGACGAGGGTGTGGCGGGCCAGGGCGCCGGACGGCGTCTTCGGCTGGGTTCCGAGGACTGCGAGGCAGTGTGGGGGAACTTCGGACACGGGGAGAAGCGGGCAGGCTGTCGGCTGCCGCGGGGGCGTGCCGGGCCCCGTTTCGCCACCGGCTCCTTGCCGCCGTCGTGGCGTCGTCGGCCGTGATGGCGTTGGCGGTGTCCTGTGCGAACTCGGCCGCGCCGCACGGGCGTTCATCCGCCGGGGCGCGCACACCTGCCGACAGCGCGTCCGCGTCCGCGAGCGCACGAACGACGACCGACGCGAACTGCGATCCGCTGCGGTCACTGAAACCGCCGGCCCACATGCCGACGCCGGGCGGCCGGATGCCGAGCGGTACGGCGATGGAGAAGATCGTCGCGCGCGGCCGGCTGATCGTCGGAGTGGACCAGAACACCTATCTCTTCGGCTACCGCGACTCCGACACCGGACAGCTGGACGGGCTCGACATCGACCTGGTGCGGGAGATCTCCCGCGCCCTCTTCGGGCGGCCGGACCGGGTGCAGTTCAAGGCCGTGCCGTCCGCAGAGCGGATCGGGATACTGCAGCGCGGCGAGGTCGACCTGGTCGCGCACTCCATGACGATCACCTGCGAGCGTATGGAGCAGGTGCTGTTCAGCAGCGACTACCTCGACTCCGGCCAACGTGTCCTCGTCACCGACACCTCCCCGGTGCAGACCCTGGCCGATCTCGCCGGACAGAAGGTGTGCACGGCCCGGGGCACCACCTCACTGACCGAGCTGCGCCGCGCCCGCCCGAAGGTGCTGCCGGTGACCGTCTCCGACTGGACCGACTGCCTTCTGCTGCTCCAGCAGGGCGAGGTGGCCGCCGTGTCGACCACCGACAACGTCCTCGCCGGACTGAGCGCCCAGGACCCCGCCACCCGCATCACCGGACCGCGGTTCACCTACGAGCCGCACGGCATCGCCGTCCCGAAGGCGACGCCCGAACTCGTCCGCTTCGTCAACGGCGTGCTCGCGCGGCTGCGCGCCTCAGGCACGCTCCGCGCCCTGCACGAACGGTGGTTGGGCCCCTACGGCGACTTCTACCCGCCCGCGCCGCGCTATCGCGACTGACGGCGCACGAGCCCGGCCCCGCTACGGCGGATGCGCCAGGCGGACCCGTCATGGGGTGCGGCGACCGCCAGCAGCGTTCCGGGGACCAGGTCCAGCCGCTCGCCCCGGAGCCGTCCCGGCAGACCGCCCTTGGCGATGACCCAGTCCTGCCAGCCGAGTTCGGGGGTGAGGGTACGGACCGAGACCATGCCGGACCACTTGTGCCAGGACCGGGTGACGACCCGCGTGGTGACGGGCGGCCCTGTGTAGCGGAGCACCTTCCCACCCGTGCCGGTGAATCCCCCGTCGAAGGTCCGCACCGCGTCGAGCGGGGTGGTGCGCAGCTCCCAGCCTCCACCACCCTCGGTCTGGAGCAGCGTCGGCCCGGGGCCGAGTCCGAGGATCCCGCCCTCCTCGGTGCGGTGGTGTTTGGTGGACAAGGTCACCTTGTAGCCGCGGGACTCGACGTGGACCTGCACATCGAGGTCGCTTCCCGCGTCCGACAGGGAGTGCAGCGCGAGCGCGGCCGTCATCCCCGTGTGGACGAGGACCTCCGCACCGGTTCCCCGGGTGGTGGTGCCGTCCAGCGGGCGGGCCGCGGACAACGACAGTACGCGCAGCCGCCACTCGCAGTCGGCGGCGTGGCGCACCTCGACCCGTCCCGCCGTCGACCAGATGGCCGGGGTGTCGTGGCCGAACAGGAACCTGGCGCGGTCGTTGTCGCCCACATGCCAGAACGTCTCGTCGCCGAAGTCCGTGCGCAGCCGGAGAAACAGGTTCGTGGGGCGAAGGTTCTCGATCCTGGTGAACTCAAGGATCGCCGGTCCCGGCGGGTCCGGCTCGGCGAGTTCGACCGTCTGGTTCCCGATCCCCCGGCGGCAGAAGACTCCCCCGTCCTCGGGCTCGTCCTGCACGAGCGGGGTGACGGAGACCGACCACCGCTCGGCCGTTTCGACGCGCAACCGCTGCGGTCCGGCCAGGCCCACCCGGTACTCCCAGGTGCGCGGCTCATGCGTACGGCGCTGCTCGGGCTCGAAGTCCCGGACCAGGTCGGTGTCGTCGGCGCCGAGGAGGGTGAAGCGTCCCACGCGGGCGCGGTGGACCACCGTGGCCCAGCCCTGCGGCCCCCGGTAGTCCAGTTCCGCCGGCCCCGTGCCCTCGGCGGCCTCGGTGAACGGGCGCCCGTCGGCTGTCATCGCACCCCCGCTCCCCGGTATGTCGTACCGAAGGCTAACCGGCCGGCACCTCACCCGCCCCGTCCGCGACGCCAACTCCCAGGAGAGTGGCATCAGTTGTGCCGCGACAGACGAGACTCGACGAGTCGAAGACCCAGGCACAGGCCTCAGACCCGCACCGGCGCCACCACTCCCGTCGGCTGGCACAGGACGAGGGCCAGGTCGTCGGTGGGCGGGCCGCCGGCGTGTGCGAGCAGGCGGTCGTACAGCGCGTGCAGCGCCCCGTCCGGCGTCGGGTCGCTCAGGGCCGTCGCGCACTCGGTGAGCAGGGCGAACGGGGTGCCGTCGAGGGCGCGGGACTCGGTGAGGCCGTCCGTGTAGAGGAGGAGACGGTCGCCGGGCTGGAGGCGGACCCGGTACTGCCGCGGGTCCGGGCGCAGGCCCAACGGCAGTGCGGGGACCCGGGGTTCGAGGAGTTCCAGCCGCTGCCCGGAGCGCAGGGGCGCCGGATGACCGCAGTTGACGAGCCGCACCTCACCCGGCCCGAACTCGGCCAGCACCGCCGTGACGAAGTCCTCGGGGCCGAGACCCGGGGTGAGCCGGGCGTCCAGCGCCTTCGCCAGGCTCGTCAAGTCCGGTGCCGTATAGGCGAGTTCACGGAACCCGACGAGCGTGTCGGCTGCCGTCCGCAACGCGTCGAGCCCATGCCCGCGCGCGTCCCCGACCAGCACCCGCAGGCCGTACGGCGTCACCGCGACGTCGTACAGGTCGCCGCCGACCGAGGACTCGCGGCTCGCACAGTGGTAGCGGGTGCTGACATGGGTGCCGGAGAGGGTGCGGGAGACGGGCCGCAGGATCGCCTCCTGGGTGATCCGGGCCACCTCCCGCGCCTCCACGAGCCGTTCCCGCAGCCGGCCGCGCTGTCTCGCCGCGTACACACTGCACACGCAGCCCACCAGCAGCCCGCCCCAGCGGACGGCGGACCCGGCGTTCAGCTGTGTCCCCGCGCCGAGCCCCGCCGCCAGTGCGAGCAGCACCGTCCAGCAGCAGACCAGGAGTGTACGGCGGGCACCCAGGAAGGTGGCGGCCATCAGCGGTCCGATCGCCAGCAGCGGCAGGATCGGCTGCACCCGGCCGATCAGCAGACCCGGCGTGGCCGCCAGCAGACAGCCGACCGGTGCGACGAGCAAGCGGCGTCCCCCGTCCATCGCGTTCACGTCCTTCGCGTTCACGCCACGACGATCGCGGAATTCCCGGCTCCGTACCTGCGGCACGGGGGAGTTGACCGGCTCTCGATCACAACTCGTCGAACTAGGACGGAATGTGATCGAAAAGGGCGGAAGTTCCGGTGATACAGCGACTTTTCCGGGCAGCTGTGGGCCGGGTTCCGGGACCCGCGCATGGAGCCGGTGACGTACGGACACACTGGCCTCGTGCCGGACAGGACTGACCATGGGAACCCAGGCAACTCCAACACTCCCGGGAACCCTGGGAACTCCAACACTCCCGGGAACCCTGGGAATCTGCCGCCCGAGACGCGCAGTTTCGTCGGGCGGCGCGCCGAACTCGCCCGGCTGCGTGCCGCGTTGGACCCGGGCCTGGACGCGGCACCGGGCGCGGGACCGGCCC
>NZ_JAWOAI010000470.1:0-7781 GCF_033194735.1 Streptomyces sp. W16 | reverse complement strand
CGGCCGGCCGCAGTGCCCCCCGGTCGCGCGCCGTGAACCCGTCGGGCAGCCCGTCCTCGCCGAGCACCTCCGCCTCGACGACCTCCGGCAACGGCACCTGGCGCACCAGGACTTCCTGCCCGCTGTAGGTGTCGAAGGCCCGGGTCTCGGTCAGTTCGTACTCGTCGGAGGGCGGCAGCGGCAGGCGGTAGCGGTCGGCGAGTACCCGACCCGCATAGTCGTCCACGTTGCCTCCCCCGGCCGCCCGGTTGGTCAATTCCGTTCGTTTTGCGCCCCGTTCCGCCTGCATACCTGGATGCGTACGGTCCGCAACCACTCACGATACGTGCCGGAGGCAACCCACAAAGAGGGGTTGACGGATCTGGCGCGCCAAACCCGAACCCACCCGCCTCACGACTTCGGTTCGAACGTCTTCGTCAACGTCGTCCAGGTGTCCTTACGCAGCGCGCTGTCCCAATTGGCGTCTTTCGCGGTGTACATGAGCGCATAACCGAGATGGCCGTTGACGACGAACCCGCGGTCGATGGTCCGGTACTTCGTCCCGCCGTCCGTGTAGGTGAACTCCCAGTCGGCCGTGTTCCAGCTCCGGTAGTCCACCTTCTCTATTCGGATCCGTGTGTACCCGGAGCGCGTCATGTACTGCTCCTGGTTCTTCCAGTCCGCCACCGGATCACCCTTCGGCGTACTGGTCCAGGCGATCAGCAGCTTCTGCCCGTCGGGGCCGACCAACCGGACTCCGGCGGAGTCCGTCGACTGGTACGACCATCCGGCGGGCAGGCCTATGGAGAACCCCTGGCTTCCCTTGTACGTCTTCACGACCGCGGCGCCGTCCGAGGAGCCGTCCGTCTCGTCACCGCTCCCGCCGGACGCGCTCGTACCGGAGGACGTCGACGTGCCGCCCGAAGCCGACGCCGCCGACGAGGAGCCGGCCTGCGCACCGCCCGAGCTCGCCGTGTCGCTGTCGTCCTTCTTCGTGCCGGTTCCGCCGCTCGCACTCGCGCTCGCGCTGGCGACCGCCTTGCCGCTGCCGTTCTTCTTCGACCCCTTCGAGCCGCTGTCGTCACCGCCGCCGAGCGTGAACGCCAGCACCACACCGATCACCGCGAGCACGACGACCACCGCGATGATCACCAAGGTCCGCTTCGGCACCACATCAGTGATCGGCGCCCTCGGCACGGGCCGCGGCGGCAGATCCGGCGGCGTCATCACGGGCCACCCGGAACTCCGCCCACCCGAACCCGAGTTGGCCCCCCGCGCACCCACCTCGTGCGTCGCACCGGGGTCCTTGGCACCAGGGTCCTTGGCACCGGAGTCACGCAGACCCGGCTCCCGCAGACCCGACGCCTGCACACCCAGGTCACGCGTACCCGAGTCCGACGCAGCGGCCTTCGCCGCCGCTCCGGCCGCGGCACCCGCTCCCGAACCGGCCGACGTCCCGGAACGGGTCGCCGAACCCGAAGCACCCCCCGACCGAGCCGAAGGCACCCCGGGCGTCCGAGGACCGGCATCAACAGACCCTGAGCCGGCAGACCCGGAACCCACAGGCCCAGCACCAGCACCGGCAGCCGCCGCGCCCTTCGCACCACTGGAGCCACCGGCCCCCGAGGTACCCGAGCCACTCTTGCCCGAAGCGCTCACCGGGCCGGCCGCACCGGTCCCGGCAACAGCCGCGCCGGCACCGGCACCCGAGCCACCCGGCTTGCCCGCAACGGGAGTTGAAGTCGCCCCAGAACCCGAACCCGTACCGGGACCGGCACTCGTACCGGGACCTGGACTCGTAGCCGAACCCGCAGCCGCACTCGAACCCGCAGCCGCCGAAGTGGCGGCCCCGGCCCCCGCCGAACCCCCCGCGGCCTTCCGCATGGACCGCAACGCCCCACGCAACCGCTCGGCCCCCGCCGAAGGACCCGAACTCCCGCTCCCGCCACCACTCTTCTTGCCACCGGACTCCGCGGGCCCCGGCTGCACAGGCAGCGGCACCACCCTCGTCGCGTCCGCCGGTGGCACCGGCTCCGGCTCGGCCGCCCTGGGCTCGGGCGCGTGGATCACCGCGTTGAGCATCGCCCGGGCACCGGCGTCGTCGAGACGCTGGGCGGGGTCCTTGTTCAACAGGCCGTAGATGACGTCCTTCAACGGCCCGGCGTTCTTCGGCTCCTCCAGCGGCTCGGTCATCACCGCGGTGAGCGTGGCGATCGCGGAACCCTTGTCGTACGGCGGTGCGCCCTCGACCGCCGCGTACAGCAGGCCGCCGAGCGACCACATGTCGGCCGCCGGGCCCGGCTTGTGCCCGCGGGCCCGCTCCGGGGAGATGTACGAGGGCGCGCCGACGAGCATGCCGGTGGAGGTGATCGACGGGTCGCCCTCGACCTGCGCGATGCCGAAGTCGGTGAGCACGACCCGGCCGTCCTCGGCGATCAGCACGTTCGACGGCTTCACGTCGCGGTGCAGGATGCCCTCGCGGTGCGCGGACCGCAGGACGTCGAGTATCGCGAGCCCGACCTCCGCCGCGCGCCGCGGTTCGAGCAGGCCGTCCTCCCGGATGGCCTCGGCGAGCGACTTGCCCTCGACCAACTCCATGACGATCCAGGGCCGGTCGTCCTCGTCGACCACGTCGTAGACCGTCACCGCGCTGGTGTTGCGGATGCGCGCGATGGCCTTGGCCTCGCGCAACGTCCGTGTGATCAGCCGCCGTTTCTCGTCCTCGTCGATGCTGGACGGGAACCGCAGCTCCTTGACAGCGACCGTCCGGCCCAGGGTTTCGTCCTCGGCACGCCACACCGTGCCCATGCCTCCGCGGCCGAGCACTTCTCCCAACCGGTACCGCCCGGCGAGAAGACGCTCGTTCTTGTCCCGACGAGTGTCCTGACGGGATGTCCCCGCCCGCTCCGCCTCCGACATGCGTCCCCTCATGCAACCCGCCCTGACAGAGCCTCCATTGTCCCCCACCGAACAAGTGCCCAACGCCCAGGGGGCCTCTCGCCGCGCACCCCCAGCACATCCCGTCGGATATCCGGCGCAGGTCACACAGCCAAGCCGGGCAGGATGACCGTCGAGAACGGAGGTTCGCGATGCCCATCCCTCGGACACTGCTGGCCATTCCGGTGTCCCTGGCGCTCCTGTGCCTGTCCCCGCCCGCCTCCCGGGCCGGCGCGGCATCGACCCCAAATACCCTGGTCCCACTGCTGGTCACACGGGGCGAAGCCCCCGGCGCGGCATTGCTGGCCCTCGACGGAACGGGGTCTGGCTCCGCACCGGGCGGGACGGAGTACGCACAGGCCGGAGCCGACCACGCACCGGCCGGGACCGGCCGCGCATCGAGCGGAGCGGACCGCGCACAGGCCGGCACCGATTACGCGCAGGCCGGAACAGGCATCAGCCGTGCCGACCACTTCCGCGCCGGCAGCATCACGAAGACCTTCATCGCGACGGTGGTCCTCCAACTGGCCGCCGAACACCGGCTGTCCCTGTCCGACACGGTGGAGCAGCACCTGCCGGGCCTGGTGCGCGGAGCGGGCAACGACGGGCGCGCGCTGACCCTGCGTTCCCTGCTCACCCACACCAGCGGCCTGTACGACTTCACCGCGGTCACCGGGGGCACGATCCCCGTGTCACCTCTTGCGGCCGTCCGTATCGCTCTCACCCACCCTCCGGCCGATCGAGGCCGCTTCTCCTACTCGAACACCAACTACGTTCTGCTCGGCCTGGTCATCCGGCAGGTCACCGGCCGCTCGTACGCCACCGAGGCCGAGCGCCGCATCATCGCTCCGCTGCGTCTGACGGGCACCTCCTTCCCGGGCTCCCGCACCACTCTTCCCTCGCCGCACGGCCGCGCCTACGCCGCCGACGGCTCCGACGTCACCGATCTCGACCCGCGGGTGGCCGGCGCCGCGGGCGAGCTGGTGACCACGCTCGCCGATCTGGACCGCTTCTACTCGGCCCTGCTCGGCGGCGGACTACTGCCCTCGCGCTGGCTGCGCGAGATGCTCAACACCCGTACCGCACACGGCTCGTACGGCATGGGGCTGTTTCCGGTGAGACTCCCGTGCGGCACCACGGTGTGGGGGCACAACGGCCGGATCTCGGGCAGCTACGTGCGCACCGCAGCCACCGTCGACGGCCGTCATGTCCTCACCTTCCGGGTGAACACGAGCGAGATCGCAGACCCCGGTCTCGAACCGGCCCTGCTCGCTGCCGAGTTCTGCCCCCGCACCTCGTAGAACGGTCGGGTTCCGGACAAAGATCCCAGCTCGCGACACTCGTTCGAGTGAAGCCGACGGCACCCCGCGGAGTTTCAGTCGGCTAAAGCGGCGCGATGTCCGGCGCTCCCAACCGCGCCGCGTCCGCCGTCAGGTCGTCGGGCTGGCGTTGCGACTCGCGCTCGGCCTCCACCCGCTTCTCGTAGTGCTCGACCTCGCGCTCGATCTGGTCCTTGTCCCAGCCGAGCACCGGTGCCATCAGCTCGGCGGCCTCGCGGGCGCTGCGCGTACCCCGGTCGAAGGTCTCGATCGAGATGCGGGTGCGGCGGGTCAGCACGTCGTCCAGGTGCCGTGCGCCCTCGTGCGAGGCGGCGTAGACGACCTCGGCGCGCAGATAGTCGTCGGCGGCCTGGAGGGGTTCGCCCAGCGTGGGGTCCTTGGCGATGAGGTCGAGGACCTCTTCCGCCATCGACCCGAAACGGTTCAGCAGGTGCTCCACGCGCACCACATGGATGCCGGTCTGTGCGGCGATCCGCGCTCGCGCGTTCCACAGCGCCCGGTAGCCCTCCGCGCCCAGCAGCGGCACGTCCTCGGTGACGCACTCGGCGACCCGCATGTCGAGCCCGTGCACCGCCTCGTCCACCGCGTCCTTGGCCATCACCCGGTACGTCGTGTACTTGCCGCCCGCCACGACGACGAGCCCCGGCACCGGATGCGCCACGGTGTGCTCGCGCGACAGCTTGCTGGTGGCGTCCGACTCGCCGGCCAGCAGGGGCCGTAGACCCGCGTACACACCCTGGACGTCATCGCGCGTCAGCGGCACGGCGAGCACTGAGTTCACATGTTCCAGCAGGTAGTCGATGTCGGCGCTGGACGCCGCCGGGTGGGCCTTGTCGAGGTCCCAGTCGGTGTCGGTGGTGCCAACGATCCAGTGCCGGCCCCAGGGGATGACGAACAGCACGGACTTCTCGGTGCGCAGGATCAGTCCGCTGCTGGAGTTGATGCGGTCCTTGGGGACGACCAGGTGGATGCCCTTGGAGGCGCGGACGTGGAACTGTCCGCGCTCGCCGACCATGGCCTGGGTGTCGTCGGTCCACACGCCCGTGGCGTTCACGATCTGCTTCGCGCGGATCTCGTACTCGCCGCCCGCCTCGACGTCCTCCACTTTGGCGCCGACCACACGCTCGCCCTCGCGGAGGAACCCGGTCACGCGCGCGCGGTTGGCGACCTTCGCGCCGTACGACGACGCCGTGCGCACCAAAGTGGCCACATAGCGGGCGTCGTCCATCTGGGCGTCGTAGTACTGCAACGCCCCGACCAGGGCGTCCTTCTTCAAGGCGGGCGCCACGCGCAGGGCGTGACGGCGGCTCAGATGGCGGTGGGTGGGCAGGCCGCGGCCGTGCGCGCGGGCCATGGACATCGCGTCGTAGAGCGCGACGCCCGAGCCGGCGTAGAGGCGCTCCCAGCCCTTGTGCTGGAGCGGGTACAGGAACGCCACGGGCTTCACAAGGTGCGGGGCGAGCCGCTCCAGGAGCAGTCCGCGTTCCTTCAGGGCCTCGCGGACGAGCGCGAAGTCGAGCATCTCCAGGTAGCGCAGGCCGCCGTGGATCAGCTTGCTCGACCTGCTCGATGTGCCGGACGCCCAGTCGCGCGCCTCGACCAGTCCCGTGGACAGGCCGCGTGTCACGGCGTCCAGGGCGGTGCCCGCGCCGACCACTCCTGCGCCCACGACGAGCACATCCAATTCCCGCTCGGCCATTCCCGCCAGTGCCTCGGCCCGCTGCGCCGGACCCAGTGTCGCTGTCCTCACCGCTGCCTCCCGCTATCGGTAGCGCCGGCCGCACCCGTTCGGCGAAGCCCGGTTCGTATCCCTCCTGCCCAAATTCTGACCGGGTTGCCCGACTTCAGCCACCACTCGCCCCCAGCCTGTGGACAACAATCACAGGACTGCCGAAAAACACAGCCGTCCAATCCCGCATAACGGTCATATTTACTCCTAGTCTGACATTGCGCTCGCTCGTTCTGTCCACAGGGCTTGCGCACCTGTCCCACTTCGGTTATCTGTCCCACTTCGGTTATTGGGAAGGACGGCCCACGCCATGCCCGCAGATCTCGCCGTCATCGGACTCGGTCCTCTCGGCCTGCCCCTGGCCCAGGCCGCTGTCGCCGCCGGTATCGCCACGGTCGGCTTCAAGACCGGCCCCGAGGCCGGCTCCCTCAGCCCCGCCGAACTGCGCCGGATGCTCTCGGGGGGCTTCCGGCCGGCCACCAACCCCGCCGAGCTCGGCCGCGTACGCACCGCCGTGATCTGCGCGCCGACACCCCCGGACGCCGACGGCGGCCTCGACCTCAGCCAGGTGGAGACGGCCGCCCGCGCCCTCGCGGCCCACCTGCGCCCGCACACCACGGTGATCCTGGAGTCGCCGGTGCACCCCGGCACCACCGAGGACTTCCTCCGCCCCCTCCTCGAAGAGGGATCGGGCCTCCGCGCGGGCCGCGACTTCCACCTCGCCTACTCCCCCAGCCGCGTCGACCCCGGCAACCGCGACTTCACCCCGGCCAACACCCCCAAGGTGATCGGCGGCCTGACTCCGGCCTGCACGGAATCGGCCGCCGCCTTCTACGGTCGTCTCACCGACAAGGTGGTACGCGCGCGTGGCCTTCGCGAAGCGGAAACCGTGCAGCTCCTGGAGACCAACTTCCGGCACGTCAACATCGCCCTCGTCAACGAAATGGCCGTCCTGTGCCACGACTTGGGCGTCGACCTCTGGGACGTCATCCGCTGCGCGGAGACCAAGCCGTTCGGCTTCCAGGCCTTCCGCCCCGGCCCCGGCGTCGGCGGTCACGCCGTCCCCCAGGACCTGACGGCACACGGCGGTCGCCCGCTCCGCATGGTCGAACTCGCCCAGCAGGTCAACAACCAGATGCCCCGCTACGTCATCCAGCGCGCCGCCACGCTCCTCAACGAACACGGCAAGTCCGCGCGCGGGGCCCGCGTCCTCCTCCTCGGCGTCACCTACAAGGCCGACCTTGCCGACCAACAGGCCACCCCCGCCCAGGAGATCGCGATCCGCTTGATGGAACTCGGCGCCTCCGTCAGCTACCACGACCCCCACATCCCGTCCTGGAGCGTCCTGGACCGCCCGGTCCCCCGCGCGGACTCCCTCTACGAGGCGGCGGCCGACGCCGACCTGACGATCCTGCTCCAGCAGCACCGGACGTACGACCTCCAAGGCCTGTCGGTGAAGGCGCAGTTGCTGCTGGACACGCGCGGGGCGACACCGACCGGGGCGGCACACCGGCTCTGAGCACGAAAACGACTGGTGGCAGGGCTACGTCGACCTGCTAATCTCCCCACACTCGTCGCACAGCTGTTGCATATCCGTGCGCGCGCATCTCTGCTTCGCCTTTCCTGTCTTCGCATCCCGTGGGGGGATCTCTGTCATGAGCCAGTCAGCCACGCCACCACAGCAGCCACAGCCGCAGCCCGAGGCACAGGCGCCTGCGCAGCCGCAGCCGGTCGACGGCAACCCGTACGCCCAGCAGCCCGGCGCCGTACCGCCGCCGCCCCCGGCTCCGTACGCC
>NZ_JAWOAI010000469.1:0-7806 GCF_033194735.1 Streptomyces sp. W16 | reverse complement strand
CGGGGCGGGGGCCGCGAGGGCCGGGGTGGCGAAGAGCAGGGCCAGCGCGGTGAGAGCCGTGAGCAGTGTGCGGGATGGCATGCGGGTCTCCTTGAGGGGCGGAACTCCTTCTCGGGGGCGATCTTGATGACGTGCACATGACACACATGGGGTTGATGGTGCCCCGGTGGGCGCGGGCTCCCCCGCCCGCACCCACCGGGGCGGCCTTGCTCAGGCCACGCGCCGGGCCCGGCTGCGGTGGTCTCGGATGATGTCCGCGTACCGGCGGCCGGAGCCCTTGATCGTGCGGACCTGGGTCTCGTAGTCCACGTGGACCAGTCCGAACCGCTTCTCGTAGCCGTACGCCCACTCGAAGTTGTCGAGCAGCGACCAGGCGAAGTAGCCGGCCAGCGGGGCGCCCTTGCGGGCCGCCGAGGCGCAGGCGGCGAGGTGCTGGACCAGGTAGTCCTGGCGTTCCGGGTCGTCGACGGTGCCGTCGGGGCGTACGACGTCGGGGAACGCGGAGCCGTTCTCGGTGACGTAGATCCGGCGCGGGTCGTACTCCTCGGTGAGGCGGAGCAGGAGGGTCTCGATGCCGGAGGCGTCGATCTCCCAGTCCATGCCGGTGCGCGGGACGCCGGGGCGGCGCACGGCGCGGGTGTGCGGGGCGGGGCCGGTGGGGTCGTCGGCGACGGTCGCCGGGAAGTAGTAGTTCAGGCCGAGCCAGTCCAGCGGGGCGGCGATGGTCGCCAAATCGCCCGGCTGTTCCGGGAGTTCGACGCCGTAGGTCTCCACCATGTCGGCCGGGAAGCCGCGGCCGTGGACCGGGTCGAGCCACCAGCGGTTGACGTGGCCGTCCTGCCGGCGGGCCGCCTGCACGTCCTCGTCGCGGTCGGAGGCGGGGTACACCGTGGAGAGGTTGTTGACGATGCCGACCTGGGCGTTCGGGGCGGCGGCGCGGATCGCCTGAGCCGCGAGGCCGTGGCCGAGCAACAGGTGGTACGAGGCGCGGACGGCGGCCGTCAGATCGGTCCAACCCGGGGCCATCTTGCCTTCGAGGTGGCCGATCCAGGCCGAGCAGGACGGCTCGTTGAGAGTCGTCCAGTGGGTGACACGGTCACCGAGGCGTTCGGCGACGACCGAGGCATAGGCGGCGAAGTGCTCGGCGGTGGCGCGCTCGGGCCAGCCGCCGCGGTCCTGGAGCGCCTGGGGCAGGTCCCAGTGGTAGAGGGTGACGGAGGGCGTGATGCCCGCTTCCAGGAGTCCGTCCACCAACTCGTCGTAGAACGCGAGGCCCTTGGGGTTCACCGCGCCGTCGCCGCCCGGGATCACTCGGGGCCAGGCGATGGACAACCGGTAGGCGTTGGCGCCGAGTTGGCGCATCAGGCCGATGTCCTCGCGCCAGCGGTGGTAGTGGTCGCAGGCGACGTCGCCGTTGTCGTCGTTGTCGATCTTGCCGGGGGTGTGCGAGAAGGTGTCCCAGATCGACGGCGAACGCCCGTCCTCGGCGACGGCTCCCTCGATCTGGTACGCCGCGGTGGCCGTGCCCCACAGGAAGTCGTGCGGGAGTGCGGCGAAGTCGATGGTCACTGAAGTCCCTTTACGGTCAGCGGAGTTGGTCGGGTCGGTCACTTGACGGCGCCCGCCGTCAGCCCGGCGACGAGATAGCGCTGCAGCAGCAGGAAGCCGGCGACCACGGGCACGCTGACGACCAGCGAGGCGGCCATGATCTGGTTCCAGTACACGTCGTTGAGCGTGGAGTAGCCCTGGAGTCCGACGGCGAGCGTGCGGGTCGAGTCGTTGGTCATGACGGAGGCGAAGAGCACTTCTCCCCACGCGGTCATGAAGGCGTAGACGGCGACCGCGACGATGCCGGGGATCGCGGCCGGTACGACGACCCGCAGCAGCGCGCCGAGCGGACCGCAGCCGTCCACCAGCGCCGCCTCGTCCAGGTCCTTCGGGACGGAGTCGAAGTAGCCGATCAGCATCCAGATGGAGAAGGGCAGGGAGAAGGTCAGATACGTCAGGATCAGGCCGCCGCGCGAGCCGAACAGGGCGATACCGGTGGCGTTGCCGATGTTGACGTAGAGGAGGAACAGCGGGAGCAGGAAGAGGATGCCCGGGAACATCTGCGTCGACAGGACGGTGACCGTGAAGACGCGCTTGCCGCGGAACTCGTAGCGGCTGACGGCGTACGCGGCGAAGACCGCGATCACCACCGAGCAGAGGGTCGCGGCGACGGACACGATCAGCGAGTTCATGAAGTACTTCGCGAGCGGGACCGTCGACCAGATGTCGATGTACGGGCGGATCGTGAGCCCGCTCGGCAGCCAGCGGAACTTGCCCGTGACGTCCGAGAGCGGTTTCAGGGAGCTGGAGAGCATGACGTACACCGGCACCAGGACGAAGCCGGCGAGCAGGGTGAGGAAGATCCGCCGCGACCAGATGAAGGAGCGGGGCGGGGCCATGGGTGAGGTGGGGCTAGACATCGGCCGTTTTCCGTCCGCGTGAGGTGAACACGAGATACACGCCGGTGACGACGAGCAGGAACAGGAGCAGCAGGACCGACATCGCCGAGCCCGTGCCGAAGTTCCAGGTGACGAACGACGCTTGGTAGATGTGCACCGAGATGAGGTCCGCAGCCTCGGGGGCCGCCCTGCCGAACAGGACGTACGGCGTGTTGAAGTCGTTGAACGTCCACAGGAACAGCACCAGGACCAGCACCTGGTTGACCGGGCGCAGCGACGGCAGGGTGATGCGGCGGATCTGCTGCAACATGCCGGCGCCGTCGATCGACGCCGCCTCGTACAGCTCCTTGGGGATGTTCTGCAGGCCGGCCATGACGATGAGGAAGGCGAACGGCCAGCCCTTCCACACGTGCACGATCAGCAGCGCGTAGAAGCTGTTGTCGCCGATCAGCCAGAACGACGGCTTGCTGGTGATGTGCAGCTGGTCGTGCAGGACGTGGTTCACCAGGCCGTTGTCGTGCTGGAACATGAACACCCAGGTGATGACGGCCGCGTAGACCGGCAGCGCGTACGGGATGAGAAAGAGCGCTCTCAGAAAACCCCGGCCGCGGAAGTTGTCCTGCATGTAGATCGCGGTGACCGTGCCGAGCAGCCAGCAGAAGGCGACCGACAGCAGGGTGAAGCCGACGGTGACGAAGAAGGAGTGGAGGAGCGCCTTGCCGACGGGGGCACTGAAGTCCACCGACACCTTGTAGTTGTCGAAGCCGGACCAGGGCGCGGTGCCCCAGTCGCGGATGTAGAACTGGGTGAGCTCCTTGAAGCTCATGACGATGCCGATCACCATCGGCACCAGGTGGACCAGGAGTTCGAGGATCAGCGCGGGCAGGAGCAACAGGTACGGCAGTCCGATCCGGCGGATCCGGTCGGTACGGCGGCGGCGCGGGCCGGGGGCCGCCGTGGCGGAAGAGTCCTTCCGCTCGGCGGCCTCCGGGGTGACAGTGCTCGTCACAGTCGCACTCACTTCGCCGGCATCTGCTGCTGGGCCTTTTCGAGCTCCGCCTTCACAGAGGCGGTGGTGACCGCGCGTCCGGCGGCGGCGTCGGCGAACAGGTTCTTGACGGCCGTGCCGACCGCCGTCTCGAACTGCGACTCGTCGGCGACCTGCGGCAGGGCGGCGGCGCTGGTCGCGAGGGTGTTCTTCAGGACGGCGTTCGCGGGCGTGTTGAACGCGGTGTCCTCCTGCGCGGCCTTCACCGGCGGGATGGAGCTGTAGGCGGTGTTGAGGATCTTCTGCTCGGCGTCGCTCGTCATGAACTTCACGAACTTGGTGGAGCCGTCGAGGTTGTCCGTGTTCTTGAAGACGGCCAGGTTGATGCCGGCCACCATCGAGTTGGTCTGCGCGCCGGTGCCCGGGGTGCCGGACTGCACGGGTATCGGGGCGATGCCGTACGCGCTGTCGCTCATGCCCTGCGACTTGAGGTTGGCGGACGCCGACTGCCACATCAGCATCGCCGTCTTGCCCTTGGCGAAGTCGCTGACGGACTGGTTCTGCGCGTACTCGGCGTTGCCGACCGGGATGACCTTGTCCTTGGCCATCAGGTCGACGTACTGCTTGACCGCGGTCACCACACCGTCGTTGGTGAAGTCGGCCTTGCCGTCGGCGGTGAAGAAGTCGGCGCCGTGCTGCTTGGCGAAGACGAAGGTGTGGTGGATGTTCTCGGAGACGTTGGCGCCCTCGGCACCGAGCGCCTGCTTGCCCTTCGCCTCGATCTTCTTGCCGTCAGCGACCAACTCGGCCCAGGTGGCCGGGGGTTGGGATATGCCCGCGTCGGCGAAGATCTGCTTGTTGTAGTAGAGCGCGTACGCCATCGAGTACAGCGGGACGGCGGCCGGGTCCTTGCCCACGGCGCCGGTCGAGCCGAGCGCGGAGTCGACGAAGCGGTCCTTGCCGCCGATCTTCGCGAAGTTGGCCGTGCTCCACGGCAGGAAGGCGCCGGTGGCCTGCAGGGAGGCGCTCCAGGTGTTGCCGATGTTCAGGACGTCGGGGCCCTGGCCTGAAGTCGTCGCGGTGAGGATGCGGTTGAGCAGGTCGGACCAGGGCACGACCTCCAGCTTCACCGTGATGCCGGTCTGCTTCTTGAACTTGTCGAGTTCGGGCTGCAGGACATTCTTGTCGATC
Organism: Streptomyces sp. W16; assembly: GCF_033194735.1. NCBI lineage: Bacteria > Bacillati > Actinomycetota > Actinomycetes > Kitasatosporales > Streptomycetaceae > Streptomyces > Streptomyces sp. W16. The sequence goes on along the minus strand of NZ_JAWOAI010000469.1, from coordinate 3,180 downwards.
GCGATGCTGGCGCCCTGATTGGAGGCCCAGTAGGTGAGCGTCTTGGGCGAGTCGTTGGATCCCCCACCCGTGGACGAACCGCCTCCGCAGGCCGTGGCCGCCAGGGCGATTGACATGGTGACGGCGCCTACGGCCGCGGCTCGGATGCTGCGCATACTCCGGGTGTCCCTTCAGGGAATGCACTCACGACTTAATTTAGGACGTGAGTTAAACCTCGGAAGGCAGAAGCGTCAAGAGTTTGGACGCCACTCGTCGAACTCGGTCGTACCTCTTGACGACCGCGTTCAGAGACCTGAAGCATTCCCCCGCGAGAGAGCGCTCCCAACCCCACCGGCGTTCATTTCATGAACAAGGAGAGCCGCGACATGTCTTCAGTTCCCCGCAGAACCGTTCTCGGTGCGGCCGCCGCTGTGTCCGCCCTGGCCGGGCTGCCCGCAACTGCCTCCGCCGCCCCCGCAACTCCCTCCGCGAACAAGCCACTTGCTCTTCCGGGTGGCGGCGATCTCGGCCCCAACGTGATCGTCTTCGACCCGTCGACGGCCGGCATCCAGGCCAAGCTGGACCAGATCTTCGCCCAGCAGGAGACGGCCCAGTTCGGCACCGGCCGCTACGCCTTCTTCTTCAAGCCCGGGACCTACTCCGGGCTCAACGCACAGCTCGGCTTCTACACCTCGATCGCGGGCCTCGGCCTCTCGCCCGACGACACCACCATCAACGGCGACGTCACCGTCGACGCGGGCTGGTTCAACGGCAACGCCACGCAGAACTTCTGGCGTTCGGCGGAGAACCTCGCGCTCGTCCCCGTCAGCGGAACCAACAGGTGGGCCGTGGCTCAGGCGGCCCCCTTCCGGCGCATGCACGTGCGCGGCAGCCTCAACCTCGCGCCCAACGGCTACGGTTGGGCCAGCGGCGGCTACATCGCCGACAGCCGGATCGACGGCCAGGTCCAGCCGTACTCGCAGCAGCAGTGGTACACCCGGGACAGCGTGATCGGCAGCTGGCTCAACGGCGTCTGGAACATGGTGTTCTCGGGCGTGCAGGGCGCTCCCGCGCAGGGCTTCCCGAACCCGGTGTACACCACCCTGGGCACGACCCCCGTCTCCCGCGAGAAGCCCTTCCTCTACCTCAACGGCACCGAGTACCGCGTCTTCCTCCCCGAGAAGCGCACCAACGCCAGCGGCGTGACCTGGGGCAACGGCACCCCGCGCGGCACCTCGCTGTCCCTGTCGCAGTTCTACGTCGCGAAGCCGGGCGTCACCGCCGCCACCCTCAACCAGGCGCTCACGCAGGGACTTCACCTCCTGCTGACCCCGGGGATCTACCACCTGGACCAGCCGATCCAGGTGAACCGCGCCAACACCGTCGTCCTGGGCCTGGGTTACGCGACTCTCGTCCCCGACAACGGAGTTACGGCCCTCAAGACCGCCGACGTGGACGGCGTACGCCTGGCCGGGTTCCTGATCGACGCGGGCACGGTCAACTCCAACACCCTGCTGGAAGTCGGTCCTTCGGGCACGACGACGGACCACTCCGCCAACCCGACCACCGTGCAGGACGTGTTCGTCCGGATCGGCGGCGCGGGCGCCGGCAAGGCCACCACCAGCATGGTCATCAACAACCGCCACACGATCGTCGACCACACCTGGCTCTGGCGCGCCGACCACGGCACGGGCATCGGCTGGGACACCAACCGGGCCGACTACGGTCTCGTCGTCAACGGTGCCGACGTGCTGGCCACCGGCCTGTTCGTCGAGCACTTCAACAAGTACGACGTGCAGTGGAACGGCGAGCGGGGCCGCACGATCTTCTTCCAGAACGAGAAGGCGTACGACGCCCCGAACCAGGCGGCCATCCAGAACGGCTCGATCAAGGGGTACGCCGCCTACAAGGTCGGCGACAACGTGACCGTGCACGAGGGCTGGGGCCTGGGCAGTTACTGCTACTACAACGTCGCCCCGACGATCGTGCAGCACAACGGCTTCGCCGCGCCGAACCGGTCGGGCGTGAAGTTCCACGACCTGCTGGTCGTCTCGCTCGGCGGGCAGGGCCAGTACGAACACGTCATCAACGAGACGGGGGCGGCGACTTCGGGCACGTCGACGATCCCGTCCACGGTGGTGTCGTACCCCTGAGGTCGTGGTGGGTGCGGGCCGGAGCTCCCCCTCCGGTCCGCACCCACCGCCGTCACCGCCGTGGCGTGATCTCCGCCATCGGCGACCAACCCCCGCCCTCCACCTCGACGTTGATGATGTCGGGCGTCTCGGCGACGACATCCGGCATCCACGCCATCGCCGCCTTGAAGTGCCCGGAGCCGACATGGGCGGCACCGGCCTCCGGGGAGGCGAACGCCTCCAGCAGCACGAAGCGGTCGGGGTCGGCCACGTCGACGGACCACTCGAAGAACAGGTTGCCGGGCTCGGCCCGGGTCGCGGCGGTGAAGTCGGCGACCCGGTCGAGCCATTCGTCCCGGTACTCGGGGCGGACGGGGAACCGTACGGCGATGAAGATCATGCGGTGCTCCTCGGTAGCTGGGGTGTCGTCCCGAGGGTGCCTCGCCGGGGCGGGCTGCGGGAGGTGCCTCGCCGTGGGACTCCTCCCGCCCGGGGGCGGGCGCCGGGCGGTTCGGGCCGTGCCCGGCGCACACCCGTCGGACGAGGGAGACACGTCCCGCGACCCCGTGTCCGGCTGCCACCGTCACGCAACCGCCCCGCCCGGCCCGCGAGTTCGGCCTACGGACACATGTCGTCCAGGCCCGCACCCCCGGCGCCGGCGACGGGCCGCGTCCCACCCCGGGACGTCCCCGGCCCACGGACGCACGCGCAACCTCCTTGCACGGCCCGCGAGTTCACCCCAGGGAGACGCGAGTCTCCCCAGGTCCGCGGTTTCCGTGACCTGCGGCGGGAAGTGTCCCGCACCGGGACACCCCGGCCCGAGCCCAGTCCCCGCGCCACCCCCCCGTACCCGCGCGCACCCCGTCGCCCGCGCGGACAGCGTCCCCCCGACTCCGGCGACGGGAGGTGCCCCCGTGTGGAGACACCTCCCGCCCGGGCACCGCTACCGGGCCACCACCGCACCCGGTGCCGGCGCGTATCCCGTCGGCCGGGCCGTGAACGTGCCCCGGCCCTGGGTGCGGCTGCGCAACCGCGTCGCGTAGCCGAAGAGTTCGGCCAGTGGCACGGT
>NZ_JAWOAI010000468.1:0-7855 GCF_033194735.1 Streptomyces sp. W16 | reverse complement strand
ACGAGGACGTGCCCGATGTGCCGCGGCGGACGCTGGTGCTCGGCGGGGCGCGGTCCGGGAAGTCCGTGGAGGCGGAGCGGCGGTTGGAGGCGTTCCCCGGTGTGCTGTACGTCGCGACCGGCGGCTCGCGCAACGGGGACACCGAGTGGGCCTCCCGGGTCTCCGCGCACCGGGAGCGGCGGCCGGGGTCGTGGCGTACGGCGGAGACCTGTGACCTGGTGCCGTTGCTGGCGCAGGACGGGCCGCCGTTGCTGATCGACTGTCTGTCGCTGTGGCTGACGGACGCGATGGACTCCGTGGGGGCGTGGGACGACACGGAGTGGGGGGACGGCGGGGAGAAGGCGTTGCGGGAGCGGGTACGGGAGTTGACCGCCGCTGTGCGTGCCACCCGGCGCACCCTGGTCGCCGTGTCCAACGAGGTCGGCTCGGGGATCGTGCCGGCGACCGCGTCCGGGCGCCGGTACCGGGACGAGCTCGGGCGGTTGAACGCCGCGATCGCCGGTGAGTGCGAGCACGTGCTGCTGGTGGTGGCCGGGCAGGCGATCGCGCTACGGGGCTGACGGCTTCCGGCGCGCGATGATCCGCTGCGGGGCCGGGAGCCGGTCCGGGAGGCGGCGGTGTTCGGTGACGATCTCGCAGTCCCGGGACTCCAGTTCCGCGCGCAGGTCGTCGGACCCGGCCTCCACCAGGAGGAGGCCGCCGGGGCGCAGGACCGTGAGGGCCGCGTCAAGTTCGGCCCCGGGTTCGGTGGCGGGGGTGCGGTCGCGGAGGAGGGTGACGACGTCGTAGCGGGCGTGCAGGGCGGCCGTGATGTGCGGGTCCGCGAGGTGGCCGGCGTAGGCCTCCTCGATGCGTTCGGCGGCGCGGGCCCGGACGACTCGGGGGGTGGGGTCGAGGCCGTCGAATGACGTGTACGGGAAGAGTTCCTTCGCGGTCTCCGGGAAGCGGGCGTCGCCCGTGCCGACGTCGAGCCAGCTCTCCGGTTCGGGGAGCAGGCGCAGGATCGCGCGGGCCAGCGTCCGGTGCCGGCGTCGCTCGTCGAGGGCGCTGACGCGGGTGCGCAGGCTGTTCATGGGCGGCTCCCGGGGACGTACGACAATACGGTGCAAAACGATACGTACGGGATCTCGATCTTCGAGGCAAGGACGTCCCGGGGGCGTGGTGGCCATGTGGCTCTGTCGCGTGCGATCGCTGCCGGTACTGTTCGGCGAATGAGCTCGCTTAATCTCGACGACTTCACCGATCTGATCGAGCGCCCCGACGGTGGTGTGCGCCGTGACGCCGAGGCGCGGCGTGAACGTCAGATCGTGCCGCCCGGGTCGCTGGGCCGACTCGACGACCTGGGTGAGTGGCTGGCGGCGGCGCAGTCCTCCGTGCCGGTGCGGCCGGTCGAACGGCCGCGGGTGGTGTTGTTCGCGGGCGACCACGGGATCGCCGAACTCGGTGTGTCGGCCCGACCGGCGGGCAGCGCCGGGGAGTTGGTGCGGTCGGTGCTGGAGGGCGGCAGCCCGGCCGCGGTGCTCGCCCGGCGGCTCGGGGTGCCGGTGCGGATCGTGGACATGGCCCTGGACTGCGAGCCGGACTCGCTGCCCGACGAGGTCGTGAAGCACCGGGTACGGCGGGGCAGCGGGCGGATCGACATCGAGGACGCGCTGACGCTGGAGGAGGCGACGGCCGCGTTCGAGGCGGGTGTCGCCGTCGCGAACGACGAGGCCGACTCCGGTACGGATCTGGTGGTCCTCGGCGATGTGAGCGTCGGCGGTACGACCCCGGCCTCCGTGCTGATCGCCGCGCTGTGCGGGACCGACGCGTCCGTCGTCACCGGGCGGGGCGGCCTCGCGATCGACGACCTGGCGTGGATGCGCAAGTGCGCGGCGATCCGGGACGCGCTGCGGCGGGCCCGGCCGGTGCTCGGCGACCAGTTGCAGCTGCTCGCCACGGTGGGCGGCGCCGACCTCGCCGCGATGACCGGGTTCCTGCTGCAGAGTGCCGTACGGAAGCTGCCGGTGATCCTGGACGGGGTGGTGGCCGCCGCCTGCGCGCTGGTCGGACAGCGGGTCGCCTTCCGGGCGCCGGACTGGTGGCTGGCCGGGCAGAGCAGCGGGGAGCCGGGGCAGGCGAAGGCGCTGGACCGGATGGCACTGGAGCCGCTGCTCGACCACGGGGTGACCGTCGGCGAGGGCGCGGGCGCGCTGCTCGCGCTGCCGCTGGTGCAGGCCGCGGCGGCACTGGCGGCCGAACTCCCGCTCAAGCCGGAGGAACAGCCGGAGGAGCCGAAGGAGCCGGTCGAGGTGGAGAAGCCCGAGGAGTGATCCGGACGTGATCCGGGCGTGATCGTTGCGGCGACGGAAAAGAACTGTTCGCCGCAACAACACCCATATGATCCTCCTTCATGGGAGATGTCCGGGTCGGGCCCGTTCAGGAACGTCATAGCTCAGGCGCCTCGCGGCGGGCCGCGGCCTTCGCCGTCTGGTATCTGCGGGCCGTCGCGTTCATCAACTTCCTCAGCGCGGCGTGGGTTTCGCTGGGGCAGGACGTACGACGGCACAACCAGGAGAACTTCTTCACGCCGTACCTGCTGACGGCCGGTTTCGCGTCCGGGGTGTTCACGGCGTTCCTCGCCATCACCATGCGGCGCCGCAAACGCGCCGCATGGATTCTGAACCTGGTGGTCAGCGGGCTGTTCCTGGCACTGTTCGGGTTCGCCATGTCGTTCCAGGAGATCCGCCAGTACGCGCAGAACTGGATCTCCCTGGGCCTGACCGCCGCCTTCGTCGCCGCACTGCTCGTGGGGCGGCGGGAGTTCTACGCGAAGGGCGACCGGTCCAACCCCCGGCTGGCCGCCGTCGTCGCCGTCGGCGGCACACTGGCCGCCTCGCTGCTGGCCGGACTGCTGGTGACGGTCACCAACCAGGCGCACGACGCGTCCCGTTCGACGTTCCTGGAGCGCTGGCACTACGGCTCGTTCCGGCTGGTGTCCATCGCCGCCCCGGAGAACCGCTTCCCCGGGATCTGGACCCCGAACTGGGTCAACGTCGCCATCAACGTGCTCAGTACGGTCCTGGTCCTCGCGGTCTTCTACGCCGCGTTCCGCTCCCGGCGCGCCGTCGACCCGCTCACCGAGGACGACGAGAAGAAGCTGCGGGCACTGCTGGAGCGACAGGGCGAGCGGGACTCGCTCGGGTACTTCGCGCTGCGCCGGGAGAAGAGCGTGGTGTGGTCGCCGACCGGCAAGGCGGCCGTCGCCTACCGGGTGGTAGGCGGGGTGTCGCTGGCCTCCGGCGACCCGATCGGCGACCCGGAGGCGTGGCCCGGCGCGATCGAGCCCTGGCTCGCGGAAGCCCGCGTTCACGGATGGATTCCGGCCGTCATGGGCGCGAGCGAGGAGGCCGGCACCGTCTACGCACGGCACGGCCTCGACGCCCTCGAACTCGGTGACGAAGCCCTCGTCGAGGTCGCCGACTTCACCCTCGAAGGACGGGCCATGCGGACCGTACGGCAGGCCTACAACCGGGTGAAGCGAGCCGGGTACACGGTCCGGATCCGCCGCCACGAGGACATTCCGGCCGAGGAGATGGCGTACCTGCTGAAGCGGGCCGACGACTGGCGGGACGGGGCCACCGAGCGCGGCTTCAGCATGGCGCTGGGGCGGCTCGGGGACCCGGACGACGGGCAGTGCGTGATGCTCGAATGCACGGATGGGGACGGCGAGTTGAGGGCGGTGCTGTCCTTCGTGCCGTGGGGACCGCACGGGCTGTCGCTCGACCTGATGCGCCGGGACCGCGACTCCGACAACGGGCTCATGGAGTTCATGGTGATCGAACTCCTCCGCCGCGCCCAGGAGATCGGGATCACCCAGGTCTCGCTCAACTTCGCCATGTTCCGTTCGGTCTTCGAAAGGGGGGCGCGGATCGGCGCCGGTCCGGTGCTGCGGCTGTGGAGGTCACTCCTCAGCTTCTTCTCGCGCTGGTGGCAGATCGAGTCGCTGTACCGCGCCAACGCCAAGTACCGGCCCATCTGGGAACCCCGGTTCCTGCTCTTCGAGAAGAGCGCGGACCTGCTGCGCATCGGCCTCGCGGCGGCGCGCGCGGAAGGGTTTTTGGAGGCGCCGGGACTGCCGAAGTGGCTGCACCGCAAGCACCTGGAGACGCACAGATGAACCGCCTCGCCCGCTGGGCCCGCGCCGAATGGGGACTGCTCTACGTCACCGTGCGCGAGCCGCTGCTGAAGCGCCGCTGGCGGGCGACCCCTATGACGATCGGCGCGGTGCTGCTGACCGCGGTGCTCCAGTTCGTACAGAACCAGTCGTGGGGCTACCAGTTCGTGCAGGACACGGGCGCGGTACGGGCCGAGGACCCGCTGTGGCTGGCCCTGCTCCGCACCCCGCTCTCCCTCTTCGTACCGGCGCTGGACCTCCCCGTGTGGGGCGCGCTGGCCCAGATCCTCTTCGTGTTCGGCATCGCGGAGATCTGCCTCGGCCGCTGGCGCACCCTCGTCATCGCGTACGCCGCGACCCTCGCCGGCACGCTGTACGCCCGCCTCGGCATCTGGCTCGGCTTCGACAACCCGTTCGGGCTGCCCGGCTCGGACCGGCTGGTCGTGGACACGGGCCCCTCCGCGGCGGTGGTCGGCCTCGCGGTGTTCGTCGCGTGGCGCTACGGCGCGTACGCGACTGCGCTCGCGGTGACCGGGGCGATGGCGATCGAGGTGATGCTGAAGGGCAACCTCGCGGGCAAGGAACACCTGGCGGCGATCATCGCGGTGGGACTGCTGTGTCTGGTTTCGGCGCTACGGCATCGGCGGCTGCGAGTGCGGGTGCGGTAGGCGGGGCGGGGCGTGCTCACCGCCGGCCGGGGATCTGCGCCGGTTCCGGATCCGGTTTGCCGCCGATCCAGTCCTGGAGGGCTCGGCGCGGGCCCGCCCAGCGGCGGTCGTGGTGGTAGACGCGGAGGATCGAGCGGGCTCGGGCCCGATGGCGGCGGTTGCGGTAGAAGCGCTTGGCCCAGGGCGAACCCGGGCGGGCCAGCCGGATCGCACCGACGAGGGCGACCAGCGGGACGAGGACGCCGAAGACCGCGGTGCGGGCCTTGCCCTTGCTCAGGGCGATGAGGGAGAAGAGGAAGTTGACCGCGACGCTCACGATCACGCCGGCGCGGTCGTGGAGTTCGGCGGCGGTGAGGTCGTTGACGCCGAAGGGTGAGAAACCGGCGAGTACGAAGCCGACCAGGGCCGCGGTGAGCACCACCGCCTCGACGCTCTTGCGGCCCGCCTCGGTCCAGTACACGTCGTCGAGATAGAGGATCAGCGCGAACTCGTCCAGCACCAGGCCCGCGCCGATCCCGAAGACGATCGCGAAGAGCGCCGATCCGACGCCGTAGCGCGTGCTGGCCACCGCGCCGAAGCCGCCGAGGATGCTGAGGACCACGCCCGGGACGACGTGGTGGATGTGCACGTCGCCGGCCTTGATGTTGCCGAAGGGGCCCTTGCCCGCGCGGATCAACCGGGTGATGACCCGGGTGATGAGGAACGTCAGGACGAAGGCGGTGAGCGCGAGAAGCAGGGGCAGCTTGCCCGGTTCGACGATGTTGCGGTGCAGCCAATGTCCCATATGCGCACTTTAGCGACGGCCGCCGGTACCGCTCCCCGGACCGCCGGGTAACCTGCGCCGGTGTCCAAGACCCAGCCCCTCGACAGCCTCCGCTTCGCGTTCGGCACCCTGACGGTTCTCCCGGTCACGGTGACCCGCTGGGACCGGGAGGCCGCCCGCGCCGGAATGATGGCGGCCCCGATCGTCGGAACGGTCGTCGGTGGCTGTGCGGCGGGGCTCGGGCTGCTGCTCCTGTTTCTGGGCGCGGGCCCGCTGCTCGCCGCCGTTGCCAGTGTCGCCGTGCCTGCCGTTCTCACCCGGGGACTGCATCTGGACGGGCTTGCGGACACTGCCGATGGGCTCGGCAGCGGGAAGCCCGCGGAGGACGCGCTGCGGATCATGAAGCAGTCGGACATCGGACCGTTCGGGGTGCTCGCTCTCGTCTTCGTGCTTCTGGCTCAGGTGGCGGCGCTGGCTCAGCTCTACGGCGACTCGTGGGGCCGGGGTGCCGCCGCGGCGATCGTTTCCGGGATCGCGGCTCGGCTGGCGTTGACCTGGGCCGCCCGTGCGGGGGTGCCTGCGGCTCGGCCGGAGGGGTTGGGGGCGGCGGTCGCGGGGGTGGTACCGGTGGGGGGTGCGGTGGCTATGACCGTGTCCTACGGCGTGATTTCGGCGGCGCTCGGGCCGTTCTTCGGGGGGCGTGGGTACGTGCACGTGGTTGTCGCCGTGGCTGCGGCTCTGGTCGTCGCTGAGGTTCTTCTGCGGCACTGTCGGCGGCGGTTCGGCGGGGTCACGGGGGACGTGTTCGGGGGGCTTGCGGAGACTGCTGCTACGACTGCGCTTGTGGTGCTTTCGGTAAGTGGCTGAGTGCGGGTGCGTGGGGGCTGGTCGCGCCCACGCGGCGGTAGCCGCAAATCAAATACAGCCCCGCGCCCCTGGGTTGGCTGCCCTCAGGTGTGTTCGACAGGACCCTGAGTACTCAGCAGGACTTCCGCCATGCGCCCAGCTCAGGCTTCTTCAGTAGTGAACTCAGCTTCAGGCGGCGGGAGTCGGGGCAGAAGCGGCTGGTCGGGAGTTCGTACTCGACGTGGAAGACCGCCTTGTTGGCCTTGATGAAGGGCTTCAGGGTGTCGCATTCGCCGTACTGGGCGCACTGTTCGTTGACCGCGAAGTCGAAGTCGCTCGCCAGGGCGGGGATTTGGGCGAGGTCGTTCTTGAGGCCGACCGACATGCCCCGGTCGTGGGCCAGCTCGGCGACGAGGCGGTTGTAGCGGAGCTGGTCGGCGGGCTTCAGGGGGAAGCCGGTGTCGTTCTGGTAGCCGTCCATGTTGTCGGGCTCCACCGCGTCGAAGCCCTTCGCACGGCACATGTCGAGGCGGGTCGCCATCAGGGGTTCGAGGACGTCGGTGCGGCGGATGTCCAGCCAGCGTTCGCCCTTCCAGCCGTTGCCCTTGCCCAGCACCGGCTTGGGGAACTTCTTCGCGTCCGGGCGGAAGTCCTCCCAGGCGCCGGTGGAGATGTAGCAGATGACCTTGCGGCCCTTGTCGTGCAGCGCGGTCACCGTGGCCTTGGACCGGTCGAAGCCGTCGATGTCGTAGACCGGGACGTCGACGGAGGTGTCCAGACGTCCGCTGAGCTGCCACTGCCAGGCCACCCCCGGGCGGGGCTGCCACCGTTTCCCGCTCTCCGGCTTGTCGTCGGGGGCGGAGGTGCAGCCCGCGAGCAGCAGGAGGAGGGTGAACAGGGCGGCGGGGCGTCTCACAGGACGAGCTCCAGGTTGTGGGGCGAGGTACCCCAGGGATGATCTCCCATGCCCGGTACCGCGCGGTCGTGCAAACGGATGAGGCCCTGTCCGCGGCCCCGCGCGAACGCCCCGTCGCGCACACGCGCGTAGGCTCCGTCCTGGGCCATCACCAGCCCCCTGTGTCCACCGCCGCCGCAGGTCGGAAATAGGGTCGGCTGTCGGGCCCGGTCGACCCACCCCGTTCGACCACAGAAACTTCACATCGGAAGCGAGAATTCACCACTGTGACTGCTCTCACTCTCAGCACCGCCGCGGCGCCCGGCCTGCGGGCCGACGCGATCGTGATCGGTGTCGGCAAGGGCGGCAAGGGCCCGGTCGTCGCACCGGGCGCCGACGCCGTGGACAAGGCGTACGACGGCAGGCTCGCCGGCGTCCTGGAGACCCTGGGCGCCACCGGTGCCGAGGGCGAGATCACCAAGCTGCCCGCCCCGGCCGGCTTCAAGGCGCCGCTCGTGCTCGCGGTG
>NZ_JAWOAI010000467.1:0-7944 GCF_033194735.1 Streptomyces sp. W16 | reverse complement strand
GGGCGAGGCCGTAGACGAGGGTCGCCGGTCCGGCCCAGGTGGAGCTGTTGGACAGGACGGCGAAGACGAGGCCCAACAGGGCGACGCCCCAGGCGGCCCGGACGCCGAAGGTGCGCTCACTGCGCAGCAGGGCGGCGAGCGCGGCCAGCACGATGCCGATGAGCATCAGGCCGTTGACCGTGCCGGGGCCGCCGGGGCTGGCGCCGAGCAGGTCGAGGGCGGACGCGGACCCGGAGCCGTACTCCAGGCCGGCCTGCTGGAAGAAGCCGAACGGGAGAAGTGTCAGCGACCAGGGCGCCAGGATCAGCAGGGGGGTGCCGAGCTGGGCCAGGAAGCGCAGGCCGTAGGCGGTGATGTCATCCCTGCGCACGACCAGCAGCGCGATGCCGAGGATCAGGACGATGGGCCAGATGATCGGCGTGAAGGCGGTGGTGACCGTCAGGAGCAGGGCGTAGGCCCAGGTGGCGCGCCAGCTGCCGCGGGTACCCGAGGAGTGCGTCAGGCCGCTGGCGGCGATGCCCGCGCGGGCGATCAGCGGGAGCAGCACAGCGAGGACGGCGGTGCCGATGCGGCCGCCCCCGAGGGCGCCGGTGGCGGCGGGCAGGAAGGCGTAGACGACGGCCGCCCAGGCGCGCAGCAGGCGGGACTCGACGAGCGGGCGGGAGGCGAAGTAGGCCGTGAACCCGGCCAGCGGGACCGAGGCGACGAGCAGGACCGTGACCGCGAGGCCGGTCGAGCCGAACAGCAGCGAGGAGAGCATCGCGACGAGCGCGAGATACGGCGGCGCGGACGGGGTGCCGCCGGCGCCCACCGGGTGCCAGGAGTCCAGGAAGCGGGACCACAGTTCGCCGGAGTCGCCGGGCGCGGGCAGCATCGCGCCGCCCGTGAGCGCGCCGCTGCCGAGCAGGCCGCGGCAGGCGACGAGGGAGACGAGCAGCAGCACCAGGAACAGCACCGGGCCGGGCTTGCGGGCGATGCGCTTCACGCGCGCGAACTGCTCGATCTCCAGGAAGTCCGCGTCGTCTCCGCCGGGTCCGGACTCGACCGCGCCGCCGTGCCGGCCGGCCCCCGAGGTGATCTCGGGGTCGGAGGTGTCGACGAAGCTGGCGGCGGCCTGTTCGAAGGTGGCCCGCAGGGTCGCGCCGGGCGGCGGGAAGAGCGGCTTCAGCTCCGCCTTGTCGATCTGGGGGGTGCCGCGCCTGCGCCGTCCGGCGATGATCCGCTCGGGGCGCAGCAGGGTCCCCAGGAGGCCGCGGATCTCGTCGAGGGCCTGTCCGGGGACCTTGCCGACGAGATAGGCGAGGGTCCGCAGCACGGTGCCGACGACGACCCTGACGAGGACCCAGGGCAGCACGGCCGTACGGCTGTTGACGAGCAGGGTGTAGACGGCGCCGGCCTTGTCGACCTTGTGCGGGGAGGCGACGGTGCGGCCCGCGCAGTCGACGGCACGGCGCTCGCGGGAGGCCGCCTCGGCGTGCCGTACGACCGCCTCGGGGGCGACCAGGACCCGGTGGCCGGCGGCGGTGGCGCGCCAGCACAGGTCGACGTCGTCCCGCATCAGGGGCAGCCGGCGGTCGAAGCCGCCGAGTTCGTCGAAGACGTCGCGCCGGATCAGCATGCCGGCGGTGGAGACGGACAGCACGGGCCGTACGTGGTCGTGCTGGCCCTGGTCCTGTTCGCGGCGGTCCAGGCCGGTCCAGCGGCGCCCGGAGTGGGCGATGGTGACGCCGACCTCCAGGAGCTGCCGCCGGTCGTACCAGCCGCGCAGTTTGGGGCCTACGACAGCCACGTCGTCGCGGCCGAGCTCGTGCTCCTGGTCCACCACGCGCAGCAGCTGGGCCAGGGCGTCGGGCTCCGGGGCGGAGTCGTCGTGCAGCAGCCACAGCCACTGGACGGGCTCGCCGTGCGGGAGTTCCGGCATGTCGTAGGCGTCGTCGCGCCACGTGCGCGTGACGGGGTCCCAGCCGCTGGGGCGCTTCAGGTACGGCAGGTCGTCCGGGGTCAGCACCGGGGCGGTGCGGTTGGCCTCCTCGACGGCCTGGCCGAAGCCGGTGCGCCGGGCGAGGTGCAGCACGCGGTCGGCGCCGAGGGTGTCGGTGACCAACTGGGCGGAGTCGTCCGCGCTGCCGGTGTCGGCGGCCATGACGCTCTGCACGGGGCGCTCCTGGCCGAGCAGCCCGGCGAGCGCGTCGGGCAGCCAGCGGGCGCCGTCGTGGGAGACGAGCACCGCGGTGACTACGTGACGCGGGAACTCAGGAGTGGCAGCGTCGTGTTGGGCTGCCGTGTGGCTGTGCACGGACATCGAGGTACGGGCCCCGGTTCGATGGACTGCGGTGGACGCCTGCGTCCCGAGGGGACTGCGGTACGTCTCGGACGAGCGCCCACACTATCGGCTGGGCACAGCGACGGCCCGCCGCCTGTGGATAACCCAGCTGCGACGGGCCGTTCAGTAGGTCCCGAGGTATGTCCCGAGGTGTGCCGTGCGGTTCAGACGGCGGCCTTCTTCAGCCGGCGGCGTTCCCGCTCGGAGAGGCCGCCCCAAATGCCGAAGCGTTCGTCGTTGGCGAGGGCGTATTCGAGGCACTCGGAGCGGACCTCGCAGGCGAGGCAGACCTTCTTGGCCTCACGGGTGGAGCCGCCCTTCTCGGGAAAGAAGGACTCGGGGTCGGTCTGGGCGCACAGCGCGCGCTCCTGCCAGCCGAGTTCCTCGTCCGCGTCGTCGACCAGCAGTTGCTGCACCAGCTCGGTCATGTGCGCCCCTCGTCTGTCTTTCGCGTCCCCGTGATGTAGCCGTTACCGATGTCGGCTGAACGACACGAGTGAAATTACAAGTGTGCTGCTCCGGGCGAGTCAAGCCGAGATCTGCTATTGGGCCCCTTATTCACTCTGCGGAACCAAGGCCTAGCGGAAAGTGTTCAAATCGGCATAAACCTTGACAGGCAGCAGAGACCCTCGCGGGCCTCCTACCCCGGGACGGAGCCTGTACGGGGGAGGACGCTCAGGAGTTCGATCTCGTTCCCACGGGGTTTGTGCGCCCAGTTGTGCGCCATGTGTCCCGATAGCCTCCTGAACAAACCTTTCACCTCCCAGATGAACCGGATGAGGTGAAACATGTCCCACATACCGGGCGTCGAGTTGACAGTGCGGGTGTGAACCGCTGTCCTTGTGGGCATGCTCGCGAACTCGGCACTCACCTCGACCCGCACCGCCGGGTCCCTCGGTGCTGCCCACGCTCGCTGTAGCTGTTGTTGCTGTTCCGGCTGTTGAGCCCCGCGCGCTCCGGCCTTTTCGCATTGCCTGTTTGGTGACACCCATCCCCCGCCGTTACTTCTTACGCCGAGGAACCACCGCACCCCCATGAACAGCGACAACGACCTCCAGATCGCCGGCGACATCCTCGAAGTCCCGCACCTCCTCCAGACCCCGCGCGAACACCCGGCCACCGTGGCCGAGTTCGTCGGCCTGGCACGCTCGATCGCCGCAGACCGCGCCCAGTGGGAGCACCTCGTCGAGTACGACACGACGACCCGCTGGTACCACCGGCTGCGCACCGGCCCCGGCTACGAGGTGTGGCTGCTGTCCTGGGTGCCCGGACAGGGCAGCGGGCTGCACGACCACGGCCCCTCCTCCGGTGTGCTGACCGTCCTGGACGGCACGCTGACCGAGCGCACCGAGCGGGGCACGCGTGCGTTGGGGGCGGGCGCGCAGCGGGTGTTCGCGCCGGGGTACGTCCACGAGGTCGTCAACGACACCCTCGAACCGGCCATAAGCCTGCACGTCTACTTCCCCGGCCTCACCGAGATGCCCATGCACACGGCCTGCGCGCGGCGCGACGGGGCGGAAGCCGTCGATGCCGTGACCGCCTGACGCGATGCGGTGACGGCCCGGCGCCCGATGCGACGACTGCCCGCCGCGTTGTCAGACCCGCCTGCAAGACTTGTGCCCATGCGCATTGTGGTTCTGGCAGGCGGTATCGGTGGTGCCCGGTTCCTGCGCGGTCTCAAGCAGGCCGTGCCGGACGCGGACATCACGGTGATCGGCAACACGGGGGACGACATCCACCTCTTCGGGCTGAAGGTCTGCCCGGACCTCGACACGGTGATGTACACGCTCGGCGGCGGCATCAACGAGGAGCAGGGCTGGGGCCGGGCCGACGAGACCTTCCATCTCAAGGAGGAGCTCGGGGCGTACGGGGTCGGGCCGGAGTGGTTCGGGCTCGGCGACCGGGACTTCGCCACGCACATCGTGCGGACGCAGATGATCGGCGCCGGGTTTCCGCTGAGCGCGGTCACCGAGGCGCTGTGCGACCGCTGGAAACCGGGAGTGCGCCTCATCCCCATGACGGACGACCGCGTAGAGACGCATGTCGCCGTCGAGGTCGACGGCGAGCGCAAGGTGATCCACTTCCAGGAGTACTGGGTACGGCTGCGCGCGTCGGTCGCCGCCGAGGCCGTCGTACCTGTCGGGGCCGAGCAGGCCAAGCCCGCGCCCGGCGTCCTGGAGGCGATCGCGGAGGCGGACGTCATCCTCTTCCCGCCGTCCAACCCGGTCGTCTCCGTCGGCACCATCCTCGCCGTGCCCGGCATCCGTGAGGCGATCGCCGAGGCCGGGGTGCCCGTGATCGGCCTCTCCCCCATCGTCGGGGACGCGCCCGTGCGCGGGATGGCCGACAAGGTGCTCGCGGCGGTGGGCGTGGAGTCCACGGCCACCGCGGTGGCCGAGCACTACGGCTCCGGGCTGCTCGACGGCTGGCTCGTCGACACCGTGGACGCCGCCTCCGTACCGGACGTCGAGGCGGCCGGGATCCGCTGCCGGGCCGTACCGCTGATGATGACCGACACCGAGGCGACCGCGCGGATGGCGCGGGAGGCGCTGGCGCTGGCGGAGGAGGTGCGGGCCGCATGAGTGAGGTGCCACCGGTGGAGGGTTACCGGGTCTGGGCCGTGCCCGGGATGCCCGAGGTCGCGGCCGGGGACGACCTCGCCAAGCTGATCGCCGCCGCCGAGCCCGGGCTCGTCGACGGGGACGTGCTCCTCGTCACCTCGAAGATCGTCTCCAAGGCGGAGGGGCGGATCGTCGAGGCGACCGACCGGGAGGCCGCGATCGACACCGAGACCGTACGGGTCGTCGCGCGGCGCGGCGCCCTGCGGATCGTGGAGAACCGGCAGGGCCTGATCATGGCCGCCGCCGGGGTCGACGCCTCCAACACCCCTGCCGGGACAGTGCTGTTGCTGCCCGAGGACCCGGACGCGTCCGCGCGGACGATCCGGGACGGACTGCGGGACGCGCTCGGCGTCGACATCGGCGTCGTCGTCACCGACACCTTCGGGCGGCCCTGGCGCACAGGGCTCACGGACGTCGCGATCGGCGCCGCCGGGGTGCGTGTACTGGACGATCTGCGCGGGGGCACCGACGCGTACGGCAATCCGCTCAGCGCGACGGTCGTGGCGACCGCCGACGAACTGGCCGCCGCCGGTGATCTCGTCAAGGGCAAGGCCGCGGGGCTGCCGGTCGCCGTGGTGCGGGGGCTGCCGCATGTCGTGACCGCCGAGGACGACCGGTTGGGGGCGCGGGCCATGGTGCGGGGCGGGCGCGACGACATGTTCCGGCTCGGGACGTCGGAGGCGGTACGGGAGGCGGTGACCCAGCGCCGTACGGTGCGGGCGTTCACCGACGAGCCGGTCGACCCCGGTGCGGTACGGCGGGCCGTGGCCGCGGCGGTGACCGCGCCGGCGCCGCATCACACGACGCCGTGGCGGTTCGTGCTGCTGGAGTCCGCCGAGTCGCGCGGTGCGTTGCTGGATGCGATGCGGGACGCGTGGATCGCGGATCTGCGGCGGGACGGCAAGTCCGAGGAGTCCATCGCCAAGCGGGTGCGGCGCGGGGACGTGTTGCGCGGGGCGCCGTATCTCGTGGTGCCGTGTCTCGTCATGGACGGGTCGCACACGTACGGGGACGCGCGGCGGGACGGGGCGGAGCGGGAGATGTTCGTGGTGGCCGTGGGGGCGGGTGTCCAGAACTTCCTGGTGGCGCTGGCCGGGGAGCGGCTGGGGTCGGCGTGGGTTTCGTCGACGATGTTCTGCCGGGATGTTGTGCGGGAGGTGCTGGGGCTGCCGGAGGGGTGGGATCCGATGGGGGCGGTGGCTGTGGGGCATGCGGCCGCGTCGCCTGCGGCTCGGGCTGAGCGGGATGCGGGGGCGTTTATTGAGGTGCGGTGAATCGCCGTTGGGGGCTGGGCTCGGTTGCGGGTGCGGGTTGTTCGTGGCTGAGCGCGCAGTTCCTCGCGCCCCTAAAAGGGGCGCTACCACCTAGGTTCGTAGGACTCTTCTGTGGCCGGACGTTTTGCTCCTCGGCCCACTCGTACGACTGTGCGGGGTGGGGATGTTGTCGTGCCTCGGCAAGCTGCGGTGCCTGGTCGGGTGCGGAACTGGGTGCCGGGCGGGGTGCTTGATCTCGGGCTGGTGCTCGGGCCGTTGCGGCGGGGGCCCGGGGATCCCTCGTTTCGGGTGACTGCGGACGGGGCTGTGTGGCGGGCCAGTCTTACGCCGGTCGGGCCGGGGACCTTGCGGGTGTCCGGTCACGGAGGCGAGGTGCGCGGGGAGGCGTGGGGGCCGGGGGCGGAGTGGTTGTTGGAGCGGTTGCCGGAGATGCTTGGTGCCGCTGATGATCCTGGCGCGTTCGTGCCCCGGCATCGGCTTGTCGCTGTCGCTCAGCATCGGCGGCCGGGGTTGCGGCTCACGCGGACCGGGCTGGTGCTGGAGTCGTTGATTCCGTCGGTGCTGGAGCAGAAGGTGACGACCGACGAGGCGTATCGGGCCTGGCGATTGCTGGTACGGAAGTTCGGGTCGCCGGCGCCGGGGCCTGTCGGCGGGCGGATGTGGGTGATGCCGGCGCCGCGTGCGTGGGCGTTGATCCCGTCCTGGGAGTGGCACCGGGCCGGGGTCGACGACAAGCGGGCTTCGACGATTCTGCGTGCCGTACGGGTTGCTGCGCGGCTTGAGCAGGCGGTGACGATGTCTGCGGAGGATGCGCGGGCTCGGTTGGAGGTTGTGCCGGGGGTGGGGGTGTGGACGTCCGCGGAGACTGTGCAGCGGAGTCATGGGGCGGCGGATGCGGTGACCGTGGGGGATCTGCATCTGCCGGGGATCGTGGGGTGGGCGTTGGCCGGGGACCGGGACGCGGATGACTCGGTGATGTTGTCGTTGCTGGAGCCGTATGCGGGGCAGCGGCATCGGGCGGCTCGGTTGATTTTGCTGAGCGGGCGGACGCCGGCGCGACGGGCGCCGAAGATGCCTCGCGGGGACATCGGGAAGTTGTGAGCGTGCCGGGTGGGTGGGGGTGCGGGTGCCCCTGGGGGCTCCGCCCCCAGACCCCCGGGCCTATGCCCACCCACCACCCGACTCGGTGGGTCTAGAAGTTACCCACCGGCCCGACTCGGTAGACCGACGAGTCACCCACCAGCCGGACTCGATAGGCCGACGAGTCACCCACCAGCCCGACTCGGTAGGCCAAGAAGCCACCCACCCAGCCCGACTCCGTAGGCCAAGAAGTCACCCACCCAGCCCGACTCGGTAGGCCAAGAAGTCACCCACCCAGCCCCGCGCTTCTCACTGGTCCGAAGAGAACCGCACCGCCCCCGCCGGAATCCGCGCGTCGCACCACACCCGCATGCCGTCCCGGAGTTCGTTGTCGGCGCCGATGATCGCGCCGTCGCCGATGACCGTGCCGGTGAGGACGGAGCGTTCGCCCACGACGGCTCGGGTGCCGATGAGGGAGTCGGTGATGACGGCGCCTGGTTCGATGACGGCGCCGGGGAGGATCGTCGAGCCGAACACCCTCGCGCCCTCCGCCACGAACGCGCCCTCGCCCACCACCGTGCCGCCCGTCAGCTTGGCGTCGGGGGCGACGCGGGCCGTGGGCAGGACCAGGCGGTCGCCGCAGCGG
>NZ_JAWOAI010000466.1:0-7969 GCF_033194735.1 Streptomyces sp. W16 | reverse complement strand
CGCGCATCCCGCGCTGGTGGTGCTGCTCTACGGCTCCGAGGTCGCCGCGCGCGTCCCCGCGGAGGCGCACGACCGGCCGGTGCGGGCGGCGGTGACACCGAGCGGCGTGCACCGGTTCCCGGGGAACTGAAATGGCCCTCCACGCGTGCGTGGAGGGCCATTTCAGATGTCAGCGGCTCAGGGTTTCAGCACCAGGGTGTCGCTCGTGCTGTCGTCGACCGCCTTGGACGAGAAGGACCACGGCAGCAGTTCGCCGTTGACCCACTTGCCGGTCTGGTCGGTGTAGTGCGCGCTGAAGGCGTGCCCGGAGGCTCCGGTGAGGTTGATCCACTTGGACTTGTCGAAGTTGTCCAGGTTGACCACCATGCGCATCGACGGCACCCAGACCACCCCGTAGCCGCCGGCCGCGTTCCAGCCGGTGGCGTTGACCGTGGCCTCGCCGCCGCTGAGCTTCCAGGGGCCGCGGTTGAGGATGTACTGGACGATGGCGGGGCCCTCGGTGCCCAGGGTCTGGTTCTTCAGGAACAGGCGGTGCAGCCGGCCCCAGCTCCAGGTGTCGATGTCCTTGCCGAGCTTGGCGGTCAGCTCCCAGCGGGCGTCGATCATGGCGCGCTTGAACAGGCCGTTCATGTCGCTCGCCGACGGACGGGTGCCCGAGGCGGGGGTCTTCCACCAGTCGCTGTTCGGGTCGTCCATGAGCTTGCGGACGACCTCGAACCAGCGGTCGCCGCCGTCCGGCTGCGCCTGGTCGGCGTCACGCTCGCCGCACTCGCGCACCTTCTGGTTGTCCTCGTCGGCGGGACCGGTCGTGTCGACCGGCGAGACGAACAGACACTGGCCCTTGACCCGCAGCTCCTTGGGCAGCTTGTTGCCGAAGGCGAGCTTGAGGATGTTGCGCCAGACCGAGTTGAAGTAGGCGGCAGCCGCCGAGTCGGCGTCCTGTGTGTAGTCCCAGCCCTCCAGGAGCTTCTGCGCCTCGCGCACGTCCGGGTCGGGCTCGTCGATCTTCAGCAGCTTGGGCACCAGCAGCTTGGCGATCTCGCTGCTGTCGTCGAGCTGCATCTGCCGCATGTCGTCGGTGGAGATCTTGCCGCCGCCGTCGATCTTCGACTGGATCAGATCGGTGATGCGCTGACTACGGGTGCCGTAGCCCCAGTCCGTGGTGAGCGTGTACGGGTACTTGTCCTTGTCGATCACCGCCTGGTTGGCGGTGACGATGTAGCCGCGCTTCGGGTTGTACTCGTACGGCAGGGCGGCCTGCGGGATGTAGCCGGTCCAGTCGTACTTGGAGTCCCAGCCGGGTACGGGCAGCGAGCCGTCGCCCTTCCCGCGCAGGGGGATCTTTCCGGGCAGCGTGTAGCCGATGTTGTTCTTGGTGTCGGCGTAGACGAGGTTCTGCGAGGGCACGTCGAACTTCGTGGAGGCCGAGCGGAACTCGCTCCAGTCGGACGCCTTGTCCATGGCGAAGACGGCGTCCATGGTGGTGCCCGGGTCCTCGGCGGTCCAGCGCAGGGCGATCGCGTAGCCGTCGCCTCTGTCCGGGGCCGCGGTGTCGACGGTGGCCTTCTTGCCGACCTTCACGAGTTCGTCGTTGCGGTCGGACAGCAGCGGGCCGTTGTTGGTCTCCCGGACGACGATCTTCTTGGACGCGCCGCCGGCGACCTTGATGGTCTCCGTGCGGCTCGTGAAGGGCCTCGTCGTGCCGTCGTACAGGTAGCCGTCGCCGGAGAGCTTCTCCAGGTAGAGGTCGGTGGTGTCGACCCCGGAGTTGGTCATGCCCCAGGCGATGTCCTGGTTGTGGCCGATGACGACGCCGGGCATGCCCGCGAAGGTGTAGCCGGTGACGTCGTACTGGCACTTGCTGGAGACCGTGCGGCAGTGCAGGCCCATCTGGTACCAGACGGACGGCAGCGACGCCTCCAGGTGTGGGTCGTTGGCCAGCAGGGGCTTGCCGGTGATGGTGTGCTCCCCACCGACGACCCACGAGTTGGAGCCGATGCCCTGACCGTTCACGCCGACGGCCGTCGGGAGGTCGTCCAGGACGTTCGAGAGACCCGCGAGCTGGCTCGTGAGGGCCGAACCGGACGAGGAGGACGACGAGCCCGTCGTACCGCTCGTGGACGTGCTGGACGAGCTGTCGCCCCCGTCGAACGTCTTCGTGTACTCGTCGTACTCGCCCTGGGTGACGATCGGCTGGTTGCGGCTGTACGGATACTCCGGGTACAGGTCCGCGATCTGCTGGGGGCCGAGGCGGGTGGTCATCAGCGCGCGGTCGATCTCGTCCTGCATGTTGCCGCGCAGGTCCCAGGCCATCGCCTTGAGCCACGAGACCGAGTCGACCGGGGTCCACTTCTCGGGCTTGTAGTCGTTGGTGAAACCAAGGGCCGCGTACTCCAGGGAGATGTCTTTCCCGTCCTTGCCCTGGAGGTAGGCGTTGACCCCCTTGGCGTAGGCCTGGAGGTACTTCTTCGTGGAGGCCGACAGCGTGGTGTCGTACTCCTTCTCGGCGACCCGGTCCCAGCCCAGGGTGCGCAGGAACTCGTCGTCCTTGACCTGGCTCTTGCCGAACATCTCGGAAAGCCGCCCGGACGTCATGTGGCGGCGTACGTCCATCTCGTAGAACCGGTCCTGCGCCTGGACGTAGCCCTGCGCCATGAACAGGTCCGCGTCGGAGGACGCGTAGATCTGCGGGATGCCGTAGCTGTCGCGCTTGACGTCCACGGGCCCGGACAGTCCGTCCAGTGTGATCGAGCCCGTGGTCTGCGGCAGGGAGGCCCGGACCGTACTGACGGACCAGTAGGCGCCGTAGGCGATGCCCCCGATGATGGCCATTACCAGGACGAGAACCAATAGACGGGCTTTGCGCCCCTTTTTCCTGCCGGACTTGCCGGGCTTATGACCCGATGAGGCGGTGGTGTTGGGGGGCATCGCTGTCCTTGCTGTCCTAACGCGAGCGGCAGGGCGGGCTGTGCTTTTGACTGAGCGCTGGAGCAACCATAGGCGCAGGCTTCCCAGCGACTTGACGCGGAGTCGGGTACCAGCGCGGACGGGCGTTCGATCTTGCCTCGGGAAGCGTCAAGAAAGCGTCAAGAGTTAGGTAAGGTAACGAAGTACTTGGATGCGTGGCGCCGCAGTCTCGCGTCCCCTGTACATGTGCTGCCGCCCCGGATGCGCGTCGGCCGAAGAAGGGAAGGCCTCTGACCGTCCACCACCTCGACCAGCTTCTGCTCGTCTGCTCGCTCGTCCTGCTCGTCGCCGTCGCGGCGGTCCGGATCTCCTCGCGCAGCGGGCTCCCCAGCCTGCTCGTCTACCTGGGGATCGGCGTCGCCATGGGCCAGGACGGCATCGGCGACATCCACTTCGACAACACCGAGCTGACCCAGGTCATCGGATACGCGGCCCTGGTCGTGATCCTGGCCGAGGGCGGCCTCGGCACGAAGTGGACAGAGGTCAGGCCGGTCCTGTCGTCGGCCGCCACGCTGGCGCTGGCAGGGGTGGCGGTGAGCGTCGGCGTCACTGCCGCGGGCGCGCACTATCTGGTCGGACTGGAGTGGCGGCAGGCGTTCATCGTCGGGGCGGTGGTGTCCTCGACGGACGCGGCGGCGGTCTTCTCCGTACTGCGCAGAATCCCCCTCCCCGCGCGCGTGACGGGCACGCTGGAGGCCGAGTCCGGCTTCAACGACGCCCCGGTGGTCATCCTGGTCGTCGCCTTCTCCACGGCGGGCCCGGTCGAGCACTGGTACGCGCTGGTGGGCGAGATAGCCCTGGAGCTGGCCATCGGCGCGGCCATCGGCCTCGCGGTGGGCTGGCTCGGCTCCTGGGGGCTGCGGCACGTGGCGCTGCCCGCCTCCGGCCTCTACCCGATCGCCGTGCTGGCGATCGCGGTCACCGCTTACGCGGCGGGCGCCCTGGCGCACGGCAGCGGCTTCCTCGCGGTCTATCTCGCCGCGATGATGCTCGGCAACGCGAAACTGCCCCACTGGCCCGCGACGCGCGGCTTCGCCGACGGGCTGGGCTGGATCGCCCAGATCGGCATGTTCGTCCTGCTCGGCCTGCTGGTCACCCCGCACGAACTGGGCGACGACGTCTGGCCGGCGCTGATCATCGGCCTGGTGCTGACGATGGTGGCCCGGCCGCTGAGCGTGGTGCTCAGCCTCACACCGTTCCGGGTGCCCTGGCAGGAGCAGACGCTGATGTCCTGGGCCGGGCTGCGCGGCGCCGTGCCCATCATCCTGGCGACCATCCCCATGGTGAACGGCGTCACCGGCAGCCGTCGCGTCTTCAACATCGTCTTCGTCCTGGTCGTCGTCTACACCCTCGTCCAGGGGCCGACGCTGCCCTGGCTGGCGCGCAAGCTGAAGCTGGGCGAGGGGGCGGAGGCCGCCGACCTCGGCATCGAATCGGCACCCCTGGAGCGGCTGCGCGGGCATCTGCTGTCCGTCGCGATCCCCGCCGAGTCCAAGATGCACGGCGTCGAGGTCAACGAGCTCAGGCTGCCGGCCGGGGCCGCGGTCACCCTGGTCGTACGCGACGGAAAATCGTTTGTTCCGTTGCCCTCGACGGTCCTTCGGCGCGGCGACGAACTCCTGGTCGTGGCGACGGACCCGGTACGGGACGCGGCCGAGCGGCGGCTGCGGGCGGTGGGTCGCGGCGGGAAGCTGGCGGGGTGGCTGGGCACGGACAACGCCACAGCCGGTCATTAAGGACATGTTTCGCACGGTTCACATGTTCACCAATCGCAGGTGAACGCGCGCATGGTGCCCGTTTTCACAGGCTCACCAGGCTTCGCTCCCTGTACGATGAAGGCACATTCTGATCGAACCAACTCTGCCTGACGCAGTGCTGGCGCGACCGCATGGCGGCCGAACCCTCTCCGCAGTGGGCACCGGTATCTACCGCAGTTCCGCGCAAGAGGACAGTGCTCGGCGCCGCCTCTACAAAGAGGTGCCGCGCTACCAGGTGGCAGAAAGGCACGGGCCGTGGCATCCACGGTCACCTCCAGGACGGGATCGCGTCCTGGATACGGGCAGCTGCTGCGCACACGCGGCGCCTGGACGTTCCTGCTTCCCGGCTTCGCGGCACGCCAGCCGTTCGCGATGCTCACCATCTCCATCGTGCTGCTGGTGCAGCACACCACCGGCTCCTACGGCGCGGCGGGCGCCGCCGCGGCCGCCACGGGCGTCTCCATGGCCCTGTTCGCGCCCTACAGCGGGCGCCTGGCCGACCGCCACGGACAGCGGGCCGTACTGCTCCCCGGCGTCCTGGTGCACTCCCTGTCGGGCCTGACGTTCACCGCGCTCGCGCTCGGCCACGCACCCCTGTGGGCGCTGTTCGTGGCCGCCGTGCCGACCGGCGCCTCGGTGCCGCAGGTCGGGCCCATGGTGCGCGCCCGCTGGGGCGTGAAGCTCCAGGACTCGCCCCTCATGACGACCGCCGCGGCCTTCGAGTCCGTCACGGACGAACTGACCTTCGTCTTCGGCCCGTTGCTGGCGACCGCCCTGTGCACCGCCGTGAACCCGGCGGCCGGCCTGGTCACCGAGGCCGGACTCACCCTGGTCGGCGGG
Organism: Streptomyces sp. W16; assembly: GCF_033194735.1. Taxonomy (NCBI): domain Bacteria; kingdom Bacillati; phylum Actinomycetota; class Actinomycetes; order Kitasatosporales; family Streptomycetaceae; genus Streptomyces; species Streptomyces sp. W16. The sequence continues at coordinate 2,405 of NZ_JAWOAI010000466.1, read as the reverse complement.
CTGCTGTTCGCCGCCCGGAAGAGCACCCAGCCCACGGTGACCGCCGACGGGCACGCACGCGTGGAGCACGTCTCCGCACTGCGCGTCCCCGGAGTGCGCGTGTTGATCGTGACCTTCCTGGGCATCGGTTCCGTCTTCGGCGGCATGCAGGTCTCCCTGGCCGCCTTCACCGAGTCGATCGGCGAACCCGGCCTGAACGGCGTCCTCTACGGCACCTTCGCCGCCGGCAACATGCTCTCCGGAGTGGTCTGCGGTGCCATCGCCTGGAAGGTCGCCCCGCAACGCCGCCTCCTCGTCGGCTACGCGGCCCTCGCGCTGACCGCGTCCGCCCTGTGGACCGCCCACTCGGTGCTGCTCCTGGCCGGCCTCGGTCTCCTGGTCGGCATGTGCATCGCGCCCGCCCTGATCACCGGCTACACCCTGGTCGAGGGGCTCGTCCCGGCCGGCGCCCGCACCGAGGCCTTCACCTGGCTGACCGGCGCGGTCGCCCTCGGCCAGGCCGCCGCCGTCACCGTCGCCGGACAGCTGGAGGATCGCCTGTGGGGCGGCGCCGGTTTCCTGGTGCCGATGGCCGGTACGGTGCTCGCCCTGGGGACCCTGCTGACCCTCCGGTCGCACCTCGCGACCCGGCCCCGCAGTCGCACCGTGGCACGTGGCGTCGGTCACCGCGTGCCGGTGGCAGTGGACTGATCCCCGGGAATACGTCACTATGGACGCTCGTTAGCACTCATTGAGTGAGAGTGCCAGGAGGAAGACACAGTGCCGACCTACCAGTACCAGTGCACCGAGTGCGGCGAGGGCCTTGAAGCGGTCCAGAAGTTCACCGACGACGCGCTGACCGAGTGCCCCAATTGCGGTGGCCGCCTGAAGAAGGTGTTCTCCGCGGTCGGCATTGTCTTCAAGGGCTCCGGCTTCTACCGGAACGACAGCCGCGGCTCCTCGTCGAGCAGCTCGCCGGCCACGTCGAAGCCGTCGACGTCCTCGGACTCGAAGCCGTCCGCCCCGTCGACCACATCTTCGTCCTCGGACTCCAAGTCGAAGTCGTCGAGCTCGGGCTCCTCGACCGGCAGCAGCAGCTCCGCCGCGTAGGACTTCCAGACCGCGGGACCCTGTCGTCGTACGACGACAGGGTCTTCGGTGTTTTCCGAGCCGGTTCCTGAGCCGGTTTCCGAGCCAGTTCCGGAGCCGGTCTCTGCGCCTTTTCGGCGGCGGCTAGGGTGCTGGTCATGGCGAACGCAGAGATCGGCGTAATCGGCGGCTCCGGCTTCTACTCGTTCCTGGACGACGTGACCGAGATCCAGGTGGACACGCCCTACGGGCCGCCCAGTGACTCCCTCTTCCTCGGCGAGATCGCCGGCCGGCGGGTCGCGTTCCTGCCCCGGCACGGGCGCGGCCACCATCTGCCGCCGCACCGCATCAACTACCGGGCAAACCTCTGGGCGTTGCGCTCCGTGGGTGTGCGCCAGGTCCTCGGTCCGTGCGCGGTGGGCGGGCTGCGCCCCGAGTACGGGCCGGGCACGCTGCTGGTGCCGGACCAGCTGGTGGACCGTACGAAGTCCCGGGCGGCGACGTACTTCGACGGACTACCGCTGCCCGGCGGCGGAATGCCGAACGTGGTGCACGTGTCCCTGGCCGACCCCTACTGCCCGACCGGCCGGTCGGCGGCGTTGAAGGCGGCGCGCGGGCGGGACTGGGAACCGGTCGACGGCGGCACGCTCGTGGTGGTCGAGGGGCCGCGCTTCTCGACCCGCGCCGAATCCCTCTGGCACCAGGCCCAGGGCTGGTCGGTGGTCGGCATGACCGGCCACCCCGAGGCGACGCTCGCCCGTGAACTGGAGCTCTGCTACTCCTCGTTGACCCTGGTCACCGACCTCGACGCGGGCGCCGAGACCGGCGAGGGCGTCTCCCACGACGAGGTGCTGCAGGTGTTCGCGGCCAACGTGGACCGGCTGCGGGGCGTGCTCTTCGACACGGTGGCCGCGCTGCCGGAGAACGGGGCACGGGACTGCCTGTGCGCGAACGCGCTGGGCGGGATGGATCCGGGGTTCGAGCTGCCGTAGCCGAGCGGAGTCCGGAGGCTGGGGAGGTGCGGAACTTCCCGTTCGGGTGAGGGAGTTGTCCACAACCGGCGGGTAGCCCACGGGCTCCGGCGGACCGCGAGGAATTCCCGCATCGTGGGACCGCAATCCGATCCCTCGTCGCAGGTGGTGGTCCACATGTCCCCCTCCCCTCCCTTCCCTCCTCCCTTCTCCCCGCCCTTTCCGCGCCCGTTGGGCACCGACGCTCCGGCCACGTGCGAGGTGCCGCACTTCGCACCGGTGCGGGTGCGTGGCGGGTGGTACCAACTGCGCCGGCTGCTACGGCACCGGAGGCGGGCCGTGGCCGCCGGGCTCGCGGTGACGGCG
>NZ_JAWOAI010000465.1:0-7986 GCF_033194735.1 Streptomyces sp. W16 | reverse complement strand
GGAGGAGGCGGGTTCGTTGTCGGCGAGGAAGGGCTTGAGGCGGGTGAACGCGGGCTCGTTGAGGGAGGAGAGCCGGGACGTCGACAGGCGGGCCGCGCGAGGCCGAGCGCGGCATCGGCGGCGGTGTCGTCGACAAGACCCTGACTCATGCGGCAACCGCCTTCCGGCCCGAGGCCACCACGATCCGCGGGTCCAGCAGCGGATAGACGAGGTCGACGACCAGGTTCGTCATGACGAAGATCAGCGCCCCGAACACCACCACGCCCTGCACGAGCGGAATGTCCTGGGCCGTGACCGCGGCGGCCGTCACCCGGCCGAGACCGTCACGTGAGAACACCGTCTCGACGACCACCGAACCGGCGATCAACTGCCCGACCAGCAGGCCGACCACGGTCAACGCGGGCAGGGACGCGTTGCGCAGGGCGTGCCGCAGATGGACCCGCCACCGGCCGGCGCCCTTGGCGCGGGCGGTCTCCACATAGGCCTGGTCCAGCGCGGTGAGCAGGCTCTTTGCCAGCACCTGTGCCACCTGCGCGCCGGTCGGGATCGCCAGCGTCAGGGCCGGCAGGACCAGCCCCCGCAGCCCGTCGTTGCCGAACGCGGGGAACCAGTGCAGGCGGAAGGAGAACGACTCGACGAGTAGCAGCCCCACCCAGAACGTCGGGACCGACACCCCCAACGGCGGCAGGGACAGCAGCAGTTGCCGCAGCCACCGGCGCGAGGTGTAGGTCGCCACCACCGCCAGCCCACCACCGAGGAGCACGGCGAGGAGCAGCGCGGCACCGGTGAGCTGGAGGGTCTGCGGCAGGGCGTCGGCCAGCGTCGAGGACACCGGCCGGCCGGTGGAGACCGAGTCGCCGAAGTCCCCGCGCACCGCCCGGCCGAGATAGTCGGCGTACTGCACCAGAATCGGCTTGTCGAAGCCGTACTCGTGGCGCAGCGCGGCGAGTTGGGCCGGGTCGACCGTCCCGGAGTCCATTCCGGCACTGGCCATGGCCGTGACCGGATCACCCGGCAGGAAGTCGAGGACCAGGAAGGACACCGTGTAGGCGGCCCACAGCACCCCGACCGCCTGGGCGAGCCGTTTGATCGCGTAGCGGCGCATGCGTCAGCCGATCCACGTGTCGTGCAGCTGGATCCGGCTGGAGGCGTCGAAGTTCAGTCCGTGCACCTTCTTCGCCACGCCGATCTGGGACTGGAGCTCCACCACCGGCGCGTAGTAGGCGTTCCGCACGAGCAACTGCTGTGCCTGCTCGACCAGTTGACCGCGCTTCGTGGTGTCCGTGGTCGCTGCCTGACCGGTCAGCGAGGTGTCCAGCGGGCTCGCGGGAAGGCGGTAGAAGTTGGCCAGCCCGGTGGAGAAGGAACTGCGCAGGATGTCCGGGTCGGCGCGGGTGATGTTGCTCCACGCCACGTCGAAGTCACCCGACTGCAGTGTCGGGGCGAGCTGGGTGACCTGGAGCTGCTTGAGCGTCAGGCCGACGCCGACGGACTTCAGTTGCTGCTGGATCAGCTCCAACGCGGGCTGGTTGGTCGCCGAGTTGGGGATCCAGTCGACGGTCAGGCTCAGCTTCCTGCCGTCCTTCGTCCGGATGCCGTCGCTGCCGGCCTTCCAACCGGCCGCGTCCAGCAGGGATTTCGCCTTGGCCGCGTCGGTCGTCAGGTCCGAGGACAGGTCGGCGTAGTCGGGTGTGGTGTGCGCCAGGACGCTGGTCGCGGGCCGGGTCCCGGTCGGGAACACGGTGTCGGCGATCTGCTTGCGGTCGATGGCGAACCCGATGGCCTGGCGTACCCGCGCGTCCTTCAGAACCGGCCGCGAGTTGTTGAAGGCCAGGCCGAACACGACTCCAGGGTTGGCCCGCCGCTGAAGGGTGACCTGACCGCCCTTGAGAGACGCCTCGTTGGCCTTGCCGACGCTGCTGATCGCGTCCACCTGCCCCGACTGGAGGCTGCCCGCCCGAACTCCCGCCTCGGGTACGACCTTGAAGACCACCTTGTCGAGATAGGCCTCGCCGCTCTTGTGCCACAGCGAGGAACCCCAGGCGTACCCGGTGCGCTTGGCCAGGGTGATCGACTGGTTCTGCACGTACTGCTTCAGCACGAAGGGCCCGGAGCCGACCACTCCCTGGCTGCACTTCTGCTGCGGGGACCGCTTCGCGCTCGCCGACGACTCGATGCCCAGCGAGTGCGTCGAAGTGGCTTGCAGGAACTGGGCGTTGGGCTGCCGGAAGGTCACCTTGACGGTGAGCGGGTCGACCACGGTGGTGTTCTTGACGCCGCTGAGATAGCCCTCGGCGAGGGTGCCCAGCGCCCCGAGTTTCGGCACCGCGTCGAAGTTGTCCTTGACCACCTGCGCGGTCAGCCTGGACCCGTCGCTGAAGGTGACACCCGATCTGAGGTGGAAGGTGAACGTCGTCGCGTCGGCGCCGATGTCCCAGCTCTTCGCCAGCCACGGCACGATCCTGCCGGTCCTGGGGTCCTGGTCGGTGAGGGAGTCCACGATCTGCCGCACCGAGTAGATGGTGTCGTTGCTGGCCACCTGCTGCGGGTCCACGCAGCCGGCGTCGGAGCCCACCGCGAAGGTCAGGGTGCCACCGGACCTGGCCTGTCCGCCGCCGCTGTCGGAGCCACTGCCCCCCGATCCGCAGGCGGTCAGCAGGAAACTGGTGGTCAGAAGGGCGGCCGTGGCTGCCCGTCGAGTGGTTCGGGGGACCGGATGTGCTGTCACGGAGAGGTGCTCCTACTCGTGTCACCGCGCGCACACGGACCTGTGCGGACCGTGGCTGGGCGCGGACGGTGCCGACCCCGGCGGGGGCGGGACTCCTGAAGCGTGGAAAACGCGCCGACCGGCGCGGGGCGCACCCGCGCATACGTCGACCCGTGGGAGAAGGGGGGGAAGAGGCCCGTGCGGGACGGGCGACCACAGATGTCGGCTTCGAAGGCCGAGAGATGTCAGCCTGGAAGGCAGGACCAGGTCAGCTGTGACACAGACAGCTGGTGAAGCGCTGCAGGTCGATGTGGCGCCGGCGCGAGAGCCGGGAGAACACGACGGCGTCGTGACAGGAGGCGCTCGGGTCGTAGCTGCTGGGCACGCCGTCCTCCATATCCGGGACCCCGGTCACGGGGTCGCGCGTTCGCAGAGCCATCAGCGTCCCTGCCGGGCTTTCGCCCTGAGCGCCCCACTGCGTCGGGGGGTCGCCGGTCGGTCGGCCAGGATTTGACGCTGACGCTCAATGCCGCTGTTGATCGTATGGAGCGGTGTCGCCGTGCGTCAATGCCGGGGCGGAGGTGGGGAGTCGGCGACACCGGCACCGCCGCCTCATTGATACCTTCCCTCACACAGTAGGCACCTGGTGTGTCGGCTGGGCTGCTTCACCGGCCTGCACGGCGGCTCAACTGTTCGGCCGTCGCGTGTTCGTCGGTGGTGGCGGGCAACCGGGTGGCCAGGGTCGTGCCGCCCAGCACGGCGGCGGCTTCGGCCTCGATACGGCGCCACACCCCGGGCAGGCCGGAGGCGGGACCCGGGTAGTCGAGCCCGGCCAGCTGTTCGCCGCGCAGGGTGATCAACTCGCCGTCGACGGCGCGGGAGACGTCCAGGAGCGTGATCTCGCCGGCGGGCCGGCCGAGCCGGTACCCCCCTCGCAGCCGCGCTGGCTGCGCACCAGACCGGATCTGCGTAACTGACCCACCACGGACTTCAGAAACCGGAACGGGATCTGCTACGAGGAGGCGATCGCCTCGCACGTGAGCGGACGGGCAGGTTCGCAGGCGAGCTCCAGCAGGGCCCGCGTGACGTAGTCCGCCTTCGCGGAGAGCGGAGAGCGGAGATACGCATGCGCACCCAATGCCCGACGCGGACCCCGGCACCAGGACTTCCACAGGTTCCCGGCACGGGAACGCCCGTCCATTCCCTCATCCATTGCGGGAACATTGCCGCAGGTGAAGGGCTATGGACACCTCTTGACATCCTTTTCGGGGCGGCTCTAGCGTCCCCAACCATGAGCGAGCCGTTGACCACCCCCGGCGAAGGTTTCCACCCCCATCTCCAGGACGCCGCAGGGCAGCCCGCAACCCCCCTGCGCACCCGTCTGCACCACATCCGAGCCGACGCCCTCGACGGCGACACGGCACAGAGCGGGGGCATGCGCAGGTTCGCCGCGGTGAGCGGAGGGACGGTCGGCTCCGAGAAACTGTGGATGGGCCAGACGCACGTCGCTCCCTCCACGGCCTCCTCCGACCACCACCACGGCGAATCCGAGACCGCGATCTACGTGGTCAGCGGACACCCCGAGTTCGTCTTCCTCGACGGCGCGGGTCCGCAGCCGGAGGAGATACGCCTGCGGACGTCCCCCGGCGATTACATCTTCGTCCCCCCGTTCGTCCCGCACCGCGAGGAGAACCCCGACCCCGCGGAAGAGGCCGTGGTCGTGATCGCCCGCAGCACCCAGGAGGCGATCGTGGTCAATCTTCCGGGGCTGTACGTGCTGGGGGCCGGGGAGGCCTGACGGGCTCCTGGTGACGAACGTGCGGCGGAGGAAGGTGAGTTGAGCGTCAGCTCAGCGTGGCTCTCCGTCCGTCGGCCTTCAGACCGCGGAGTTTCCAGAGCCCGTACAGGCCCAGCAGCGGTTTCACGATCAGCCATTCACCGGGACGGTAGTCGTCCGCGCGCACCAGCCTCTTCGCGAGATCGGGGCGCTGTCGCTGCAAGTACGCGCGGGCCTTGAGAGCGTGAGCCGGCTGGGAGACGATCTTGATGCGGTCGACGTCCTCAAGCAGCGGGATCACATTGGTGATGTTCTCCCATGTCGTCGCGCTCTCTTCTTCGAGAAGTACTGTGCCGCCGAATTCGAGCACCGACCGTGCGTAGTCGGCCATCAACCGGGCCTCGGAGGCACCACCGCTGGTCGTACCGCCGCTGAAGATCACGCGAGTGCTGTGCGCCCTGTCGGCGGTGATGGAGCGAATTCCGGCGCGGACCCGCCAACGGTTGATGAAGTTCGCCCTCGCCCGAGGGTTTCGGTATCCCAGTACGACCACGGCCTCGGTATCACCCCCGTTGTCTCCCACGAGAGTTCGAGACCAGCGCCGGTTCAGCCACTCGCCCCAGGCCAGGACCACCACCCCGGCTGCCGCCACGCCTGTCCTTTGTCGCATGCGGCGACTCTAGGTCACCCTGGTGTCCCTGCCGTTCCGCAGAGAGGCATGCACCGTGTCCGACCATCTCGACACCCAGATCCCCTACTGGGACGCCGCCGCGGCCACGAAGACTTTCACCCACCCGCTCCATCTGCCCTGGCTGGCGGGGATCAGCAGGCAAGCCGCGATTCTCGACTACGGATGCGGCTACGGCCGCACGATGGACGAACTCGAACGGCACGGTTTTCGCAATCTGACAGGCGCCGACATCTCACCGGCGATGATCGAACGAGCCCAACACCTGCACCCCGCCATGCACTTCACCACCCTGGACACACCCCCGACCATGCCCTCCCCGGACGCCGCCTTCGACGTGGTCCTGCTCTTCGCAGTGCTGACCTGCGTCCCGGACGACGAGGCCCAACGCCGACTGATCGCCGAGCTGCACCGCGTCCTCAAGCCCGGCGGAATCCTCTACGTCAGCGACCTTCTGCTGCAGGACGACGAGCGCAACCGCAGCCGCTACGACGACTACGCCACCCTCAACGGCGGCCACGGCGACGTCAGTTACGGCGTGTTCCAGACTGGCGACGGCGCCGTGTGCCGCCATCACTCCCGTGAGTGGCTCACCACGCTGCTCGCCGACTTCGAAGGCATCGGCACCCGGACCGTGACGGTGTCCACGATGAACGGCCATGAGTCGACGGGGATCCAGATCCTTGCCCACAAGGCCGCCCTGACGTGAAGTCAGGTGGAATCAGGCTTCCTTACCTGCTCGGGCGAGTGCCGCCTCGGCCTGTGTGGCAAGGGAGTTGACGAGGTCGGTTGCCGACGGCAGGTCGTTGATGAGGTCGACGGCTTCGCCGGCCCACACGGGCAGGGGCGGTATGTCGCCCTGGGACAGGGCGACATGGTAGGCCTGTCGGGCGTGGGGGTCGGTGGCGAGTTCCGTCTCCCGGTCGCGCCACTGGTCGAGGAACGGGTGGCCGAGCGTGCGGGCGGTGTACTTCGACGGCCAGCGGGAGCCCCGGGCGATGTCGAGGATGCTGTTGCGCTCGGTGTCCGCGCCGTGGCCCTGGACGATGGCCGTGCTGGTCGAGGGGGCGACCAGGGCTTCGGTGGTGGCCTGGAAACGGGTGCCGATGAGTGCACCGGCGGCCCCCAGAGCGAGAGCGGCGGCCACCCCACGGCCGTCGGCGATGCCACCGGCGGCGAGTACCGGTACCGGAGCGGCCAGATCGACGACGACCGGCACGAACGGCAGCGTGGAGCGACCGTGCCGGGCGCCGTGTCCGCCGCTCTCGGAACCCTGGGCCACGATCACGTCGGCGCCCAGGTCCACCGCCCGCCGGGCTTCCTCCAGATCGGTGACCTGAATGACAAGTGCCGTACCTGTGCGGCGAATTCGTTCGGCGAACGGGCTCGGATCCCCGAAGGACAGCATTACCGCCCGGGGTTGGTGTTCCAAGGCGTGCTCCACCGCGCCGACGTCCGTCTGCCAGGTGAGGAAGCCGATTCCCCACGGGTTCGTCGTGTTCTCGGTGACGATGGCCAACTCCCGTGCCAGCCATACGCGTTCGCCGTTGCCGCTGCCCAGCAGGCCGAGCCCGCCCCCACGGGAGACGGCCGCGGCCAGCGCACCACCGGCCGATCCGCCCATCGGCGCCAAGGCGATGGGGTGTTGCACTCCGAAGAGCTTCGTGAACGCCGTCGTCAATGCCATGGCCCCCATCATCACCCGATGGCCCTCTCGGGGTAATGAGCGGCTTGGCCACGTACCCGCCCCCTAATCTCGGCCCATGAAGCAGCGGCGGCAGAAGAAGCTCTCCGGGCGTCTTTTCGGAGCGATAGTGGTGGGCGACACCGGCGCGGTGAGGGCGGTACTACGTGCCGGAGCCGACCCGGAGCGAGCCGACAGCGAGGGCACCACGCCGCTCTACGCCGCTTCCGTGAACGGGGAAGCCGCGATCGTCCGCCTGCTCCTGTCGGCCGGTGCCTTCCCAGACACCGAGAGCAGCGGAATCGGCGCGGAGGGCCTGCCGTTGTGCGCCGCCGCCTGTTGGGGGCACACGGAGACGGTCCGCGAACTGCTCGCGCACGGCGCCGATCCGAACGTACGGGAAGATCACGGCACCGGCCGGTCCCCGCTGGACTGGGCGAACAACGGTCCTCATCCCGAGACGGTCGCTCTCCTCGAACCGTGACTGGGCCGGAGCTCCGTCCCGCCCGGCAGGGACGATCGGCGGGTATGGCGGATACTCGGGTGTGGCGGGGCACGTGGGTGCTGCGCGGGCTGGAGGTGCGCCGGCGTATGGAGAGACCTTGGCGTGGCCTGTCCGGGCGGATTCCGGCGTGGTTGCGCGACCATGATCCGGGGCTCGCGGCGACCCGCAGGGCCGCACGCACCGCACTGGTGATGCCCGCGCTGTTCGCCCTCTGCGGGCAGCTGCTGAAATCCTCGACGATGGCGACCTACGCGGCGTTCGGGTCGTTCTCGATGCTCCTGCTGGTCGAGTTCACCGGCCCGATGGTGCAGCGCCTGCGGGCCCACGTGGGTCTCGCGCTGGGCTGGGCGGCGCTCATCTGCCTCGGCACACTGGTGGCGCGGACGACCTGGCTGGCGGTGGCCACCATGGTCGTAGTGGGCTTCCTGGTGCTCTTCTCGGGGGTGGTCAGTTCCGTCCTCGCGGGTGCCACGACCGCGCTGCTGCTGGCCTTCATCCTCCCTGTGACCTCGCCTGCCCCGCTGTCACAGCTGCCCGACCGGCTCGCGGGAGCCGGCCTCGCCGCGGTCGCCGCCATGCTCGCGATCTCCCTGCTGTGGCCCCGGTCCACCATGGACCCGCTCAG
>NZ_JAWOAI010000464.1:0-7996 GCF_033194735.1 Streptomyces sp. W16 | reverse complement strand
TGCGGGCGCCCGCGCCGAGGGCCGCGTGGTGGCCGGTGCCCATGACGTCCGACAGGGTCAGCAGGGCGGACAGCAGGTGGTCGTCGGAGGCCGCCTCCTTGGGGAGTCGTACGAGCGTGCCGTCGGCGAAGGGGACGCGTACCGCCTCGCCCTGGCCGCCGTCGTAGCCCACGGCGCCCCAGAAGCCGCCGTGCACGCAGGAGGTGGTGAGGCCCTCGCGGCAGTAGTCGCAGACGCCGTCGGACCACACGAAGGGCGCGACCACGAGGTCACCGGCCTTGAAACCGTTCACCTCGGAGCCCGTCTCCTCCACGATCCCCAGGAACTCGTGTCCGATCCGCTGCCCCGGCTGCCGGGCCGACTCGCCGCGGTAGGCCCACAGGTCGCTGCCGCAGACGCAGGAGCGCAGCACCCGGACCACGGCGTCGGTCGGCAGCTGCACCATGGGCTCGGGCACGTCCTCCACGCGCATGTCGAACGGGGCGTGGATGGTGGTGGCGCGCATGGCGAGGGTCCTTCTCGTCGCAGGTCTGCTGGTGCGGTGCGCTCAGGGGGTGGTCGAGCGCACTTCACCGTACGCCGCCGCCGGTGCGCGTCGCTCGGCGAGGGTGTCGAGCACGCCCTGGACCAGCAGGAACTGTGCCGCGATGTACGTCAGCATGATCCAGAGGTCGGGCCCGGGCAGCTGCGGCCAGTCGGCGACGCCGGTCGCGATGAGGGTGTCGGAGACCATGAAGAGTGCCCCGCCGAGCCCGGCGACGAGGCCGAACCGGGCGGCCGCGGCCCAGGCCATGGCCGTGAGGAGGGCGCTGTAGCCGGCCGCGGGGACACGCAGGTCCGCCGGGAGATCCGGCCACAGCAGCGCGACGGTGACGGCCAGGGCGACGGCGTACCCGAGGGCAAGGAAGCCGGCACGCGCGCGTGGAGCCCTGTTCAGGCCGCCGTACGTCCTGAAGAGGGCGAGGTAGCAGAGGTGGCCCGCCGCGAAGCAGGCCATGCCGGCGAGGAAGGCGGAGTCGGCGTCGGAGAGCAACAGGATGTCGCCGCCCCAGCCGAAGAGAAGTGCGGCGACGAGGAGCCGGGGTGCGCCGCGCAGGACCGCGTAGGCGGCGAGGAGCGGCATCAGGAGGGACTTGGTGACGGTGTGGGCGGGGTCGTAGCCATCGGCGAGCGAGAGCAGGTCAAGGGCGGCCGTAAGACCGAAGGCCGCCAGGAGGACTCGACGTGCGTTCACGCGGCAGCGGTCTCCTCGGCTACCGGAACACCCTGCTCCGGGACGGGCACCGGCTGCCAGCCCGGCCCCCGGAACACACGCCCCGCGCGCTCACGCCAACTGGTCGCCGCCTTCAGGTCCTTGGCGATGGCGACGTACTCATGGGTGGCGACCTTGATCGGGTTGAACGTGTTGATGTCCTTCGTCAATCCATAGACGGGCCGGTCAACCTCTGGGACGAACGACCCGAAGAGCCGGTCCCAGACGATCAGGATGCCGCCGAAGTTGCGGTCCAAGTAGCCGCCCTGGGAGGCGTGGTGGACCCGGTGGTGGGACGGCGTGTTGAAGACGAACTCAAACCAACGGGGCATGCGGTCGATCCGCTCGGTGTGGATCCAGAACTGGTAGACGAGGTTCACCGAGGAACAGAACGCCAGCGCGGCCGGGTGCACGCCCAGGGCGACGAGCGGGACGTAGAACGGCCACACCGTGAGGGTCGTCCAGGGCTGGCGCAGGGCCGTGGTGAGGTTGAACCTGCGGCTGGAGTGGTGGACGACGTGACAGGCCCAGAGGATGCGGATCACGTGGTGGCCGCGGTGGGACCAGTAGTAGAAGAAGTCCTGCCCGAGCAGCATCAGCGGGATCGTCCACCACAGGACGGGGACACGCAGCGGTGTGAGTTCGTAGATCGCGGTGTAGACCGCGACGATCGGGATCTTCCAGAGGAAGTCGAAGACGAGGCTCCCGAGCCCCATGCCGACGCTCGTCGCGGCGTCCTTCGCCTCGTAGCCCGCCGCGTCCTCGTCGGGGTGGACACGCACGCTGATCATCTCGATCACGGTGAGCAGCACGAAGGCGGGTATCGACCAGAGCACGGCATCGGGCAGGTTCGGCATGGGTGAACCGTAGGACCGCGAATCGGTCACGACTAGACGTTGTTACCCACAAGTATTTCCGGGGGTACGCGCTTGCTTGTTGGCGATCTCCGCCAACGGGCCCGCCACGCCCGGGCTGTGGGCCCGTTACACCCCCACCGCCCCCAGCAGCGCCCCCGCCGCATAGGTGACCCCCATCGCGAGTGCCCCGCCCATCACGTTCCGCAGCATCGCCGGCCTCGTGTCCGCCGCGCCGAGCCGTGCACTGCTCCAGCCCGTCAGGACCAGTGCGGCCAGCGACGACACCACGGTGACGCCGAGGCGCCAGTCCGCCGGCGGCAGGACGATCGCCAGCAGCGGCAGCAGCGCGCCGACCGTGAAGGACAGGAAGCTCGCCCAGGCCGCGTGCCAGGGGTTGGTGAGGTCGTCGGGGTCGATGTTGAGCTCCACGCGCGCGTGGGCGCGCAGCGCGTCGCGTTCCGTGAGCTGGGCCGCCGCCTCCATTGCCACGTCACGGGTCAGACCGCGGTCCTGGAGAAGTTCGGTCAACTCCTCCAGTTCGGCCTCCGGTTGCTCCTTCAGCTCGCGCTTCTCCTGGGCCAGGGCGGCCTTCTCCGAGTCGCGCTGGGTGGAGACGGACACGTACTCCCCCGCGGCCATCGACATGGAGCCGGCGAGGAGGCCCGCCAGGCCGGCCGTCAGCAGCGCCGAGCGGTCGTCCGTGGCGCCGGCCACACCGACGACGAGCCCCGCGGTGGACACGATGCCGTCGTTGGCTCCCAGTACCGCCGCCCGCAGCCAGTTCAGCCGCGAGCCCAATGTGCCGCTGTGGGCCTCGTCGTGGGCCTCGTCCTTGGTCGGTTCCGTCACACCCCGGAGGATCCCACCCCCGGTGTCACCACACCCGTACCGACGCCCCTCGGGCGAACACCGGGCTCGTCGCGTCCGCCGGCGGTTCGGCGAGCGGCTCCGCGATCTCGCTGACCGTGGGGCCGACCTTCGCCGCGATCGGGTCCAGGACGTCGAGGTCGAAGCCGTACACGCGGGCCGCGTTGCCACCGACCATCGCGGCGACCTCGTCGCGCGGCACGCGCGCGTACGCGAAGCGCAGGCCCTCCCTGGAGTACGGGTGGGTGCCCTCGTCGTGCGGGTAGTCGCTGCCCCACATGATCTTCTCGATGCCGATGCGGTCGCGCAGGGGCACCTCGTGGGGGCGCATGAAACTGGCGCCCACGAAGCAGTTGTCGCGCCAGACCTCCGAGGGACCCTTGCCCATCGAGGCGGCGAGCCCCGCGCCGAACCTGGACTCCGCGGTGGTCGCCTTCGACGCCGCGGCGACCAGGCGCCCGTGGTAGTAGTCCAGCATGTCGAGCACCCCGGGTATCCAGCCGGAGCCCTGCTCGGTCAGCACCAGTTTCAGGTCCGGGTGGCGGCGGAAGGCACCGCCGAAGATCAGGTGCCACAGGGCGCGGTGCGAGAACCAGGTCGTCTCGACCATGAACACCGCGCGGGCGGCCGGTTCGTCGCCGAGGGGCGGGGCGGCCGAGCCCGCGTGGTGGTTGACGGGCACGCCGAGTTCCGCGCACACGGCCCAGATCGGGTCGTACGTCGACGAGTACAGCTCGGGCAGCCCCGAGCCCGGTGGGGTGCCGGGGAGCAACAGGCCGCCCTTGAGGCCCGCTTCGACCGCCCGGCGGATCTCCTGGACGGCCTCCTGGACGTCGTTCAGGAGGATCTGGAAGACACCCGCCCGCCGGCCCGGCGCAGCCGCGCAGAAGTCCGCCAGCCAGCGGTTGTGGGCACGCAGGCCGGCCCAGCGGCGTTCGAACTCCTCGGCCGTCGGCGCGGGCGCCATGAGGGAGCCGGACGGGAAGAACGGCGGGATGGTGTTCGGGAAGACGACCTCGGCGACGATCCCGTCCTGTTCCAGCTCCGCGATCCGCCGCGCGGAGTTCCAGTTCCTGTCGGCCGTGTCGGCCACCAGGTCCTCGTACGGGTTGACGTACGTGGCCGCCCACGCGTCGAACTCGTCGTGGTACCGCTTCTCCAAGTAGGGCCGGTAGTCGAGGAGATCGGCGCCCGCGTGGCAGTCCGCCGAGATGACCGTGTACCGGTCCTCGCTCGTGGAGCCTGTGGCGCTCATGGGGTCGCCCCCAGCACCGGGAAGTCGTGGTCGGTCAGCCAGTGGCGGCCCACCTCGCGGGAGCGTGCCCAGGACGCCGTCACGGCCTCCTGGTCGTCCTGCTGGCCGAGTTCGGCGGGGGTTGGGCCTATGCGGCGGGCCAGCGGCTCCAGGGCCGCCGTGTCGAAGCCGAAGGCGTCGGCCGCCGCCAGGCCCAGCATGCGGCGGGTCTCGTCGACCGGGATGTCGTGGAAGGTGCGCTTCAGCCATGCGCGCGTGTCGGGCCAGGTGCCCTCGGGGTGCGGGAAGTCGCTGCCCCAGAGCATGTTGTCGACGCCGATCTCGTACCGCTGGGCCAGTTCGCGGCGCTTGGTGTTGGTGGCGCAGATGAAGACCTGCCGGTCGAGGTACTCGCTCGGCGGCCGTTTCAGCTCCGCGAACGGCGAGAGCTTCTTGCCGCCGTGGGCGCCCAGGTAGAGGCGGTCCATGAACCACAGCTGGTTCGGCAGCCACCAGCAACCCGACTCCGCGACACCGAACTTGAGACCCGGGTGACGTTCGAAGACCCCGGACCAGAGGAGGAACCAGAGCGGCCGGGCGGGCCACCAGGTCACCTCGCTGACATAGATGCCCAGATGGTCGCCGTACTCGTGCCGGGGCGCGGCCCCGGAGTGGGTCAGTACGGGCATCGAGCACTCGGCGGCGGCTGCCCACACGGGGTCGTAACGGCGGTCGTGGTACGGCTCCTTGTCGACCCACATGGAGGGGATCATCAGGGCGCCGAGGCCGGACTCCTTGGCGCGGTGGATCTCCGCGACGACCTTCTCCGTGGGGGCCGTCACCGGCAACAGGGCGACCCCGCAGTGCCGTTCGGGGTTCTCGGAGACGAAGTCGGCGAGCCAGCGGTTGTGGGCCTGTGCGCCCGCCATGCCCAACTCGGGGTCCTGGTCCCCGGAGAGGCCGAGTCCGACTCCGAAGGGCGCGGCGGTCCGGCTGTCGACGGCGTCGGCGTCCGGGAAGACCACCTCGGCGGCCACTCCGTCCCCGTCCAACTCCTTGAGGCGTTGCGGGGAGTCCCAACCCCCGCGCAGGCCCTCCTCGTTGTCCTGGAACCACTTGGTCGCGAACGCTTCGTTGCGGATGCCGAGCCGCGTCATCTCCTCGCGGCGCCGGTCGCGTCCGGCGAGGAACTCGTCGAAGTCCCGGTGGAACCGGGTGTCCAGATAGGGCCGGTACTCCTCGGTGGGCAGCCCGGCATGGCAGTCGGAGGAGATGATCAGGTACGGCTCCTGGTCGGTCACAACAGCCCCCTCAGTCCAGGATGAAGCTTTCGAGGTAGGACGGGTTCGCCCGGTCGAGCATCGAGGCCGCCCGGGCCCTGATCTGGGCGTCGCTGTGCTCGCTCTCGGGCAGCAGCCAGAAGCGGTCCGCGCGGATGCCGTCCACGACGAGGTCGGCGACCTCCTCGACGGGCGTGAAGGCGACCTCCTTGCCCGCCTCCCTCATCGCGGTCTCCCACTGGTCGAGGCTGCGGTAAGGGGTCCTACGGGGGCGCTCTTTCGCGTACCGGTCGGGCCGGTTGCGGTGCGACTCCCACAGGCCGGTGCGCAGCATGTGCGGCCCCGGGAAGAGCGCCGAGGCGCCCACGCGCGCGTGCTCCGCCCTGAGATGGGCGTACAGGGACTCGGTCATCGTCACGACGGCCGCCTTGGTGACGGCGTACACGGAGGCGGTGGGCAGCGGGGCGATACCGCCGTCCCCGGAGGACGTGTTGACGACATGACCGGGTTGACCCGACTTGATCATCCTCGGCACGAACGCCTGGATGCCGTGGAAGACGCCCCACACGTTGACGGCGAACGCCCACTGCCAGTCGTTCGGTTCGTGCTCCCACATCCGGCCCTCGGCGCCCGAACCGACGCCCGCGTTGTTGCACAGGACATGGACGGCGCCGTACGTGTCGTACGCCGACTCGGCGAGATCCAGGACCTGTTGGCGTACGCCGACGTCGACCACGCGCGCGTGCACGTCGGCACCGTCGGCACGCAGATCGGTGGCGGCCTTGTCGAGGGCGCCCTGCTCGACGTCGGCGAGGACCACCTTGAGCCCGTCGGCGGCGAACCGCCGTGCCATCGCGAGCCCGATCCCGCTCGCGGCCCCGGTGACGACGGCGACCTGACCCTCCCTCAGCTCCATCAGACGCTCCCTTCAGGGGGACCGTCATGGACCTGTTGCGGATCGTCGTAGCGCTGGTGGATATACGGCAACAGGGCCCGCGCGTCGACCCGTTCGACGACCTTGCCGCGCTGGTCGCTGGTCTTCTCGCCGATGGTGATGTCGACGAGGGTGCGTACGGGGAGGTCGGCGACCGGGTCGTACATGGACTCGCGCAGGACGACGTCCCCGGTGACGCGTTCGAGGCGGCGCACCTTCTCGTTGCGCAGGCAGTGCACGAGCACCGGGTCGGCGTCGAAGCCCGAACCGTCCACCGCGGGAAGGAACTTGAAGTAGAAGTCGGTCTTCTGGGTCGGCCCGGGCAGGGGCAGCTCCTCGCTGACCGCGCCGCGGATCTCGACGAAGGCGATGCCGTGCCGGGCGAGGGACGCGTGCACGACGAGGCCCACGCGCTCTACGGTGACCTCGCCGAGTTTCTTGGGTTCGCCGAAGACCTCACGGCCGCCGGTGAGGGCCCGTTCGTGGGTCATCGGCATGACCAGCGGGTACCAGCCCTCGACGCCGTCGTGCGCGGCGGCAACAGCGAACGAGCCCGCTCCCAGGGGGTATCCGGTCAGTTCGACCTTGCTGATGTTGACCCGGACCAGGGGGCGCCCGGTGGGCTTGAGGGGCGGCGGCAGGACCGCCGCGACCGCGTCCGGGTCGCTCTCCCAGACGGCCACCACACCCGTGGACCAGATGTCGGGGAGCTTGGAACTCGCTGTGCGTGCGGCGGCGATCTCCGCCTCGGTCCGTGCGCCGTACCGTACGCGTGCCATACGCCGTACCGCCCTTCGTAGGCCGTCATCCGTCAGGCGGGCAGCACGCTTGCACCGGACGGGCAAAAGGTCCATAGCCACGCGCGCGTGCGTTCGGCGGCCCCGAACGGGCGGACGGGACAAGGCACCTGAGGGACGGGGCTGTCAGTGACGGCCCGTATCCTCAGTGACCATGCTCGAAGACCACTCGCCCACAGTGTCCGCAGCCGCTCCGTGGCCGGCCGCGTATCCCCAGGGGTATGCGGTAGTTGACGTGGAGACCACCGGTCTGGCCCGGGACGACCGGATAATCTCGGCGGCCGTCTACCGGCTGGACGCGCTCGGCGAGGTCGAGGACCACTGGTACACGATGGTCAACCCGGAGCGCGATCCCGGCCCCGTGTGGATCCACGGTCTGACGAGTGACGTACTGGAGGGCGCGCCCCTCTTCAAGGACATCGCCGAGGAGTTCGCGACCCGCCTGGAGGGCCGGGTGCTGGTCGCGCACAACGCGGTCTTCGACTGGCAGATGATCGCCCGGGAGTACGCGCGCGTGGAGATCGAGCCCCCGGTCCGTCAGCGGCTGTGCACCATCGCACTCTCCAAGGAGCTGGCCCTGCCGCTGCCCAACCACAAGCTGGAGTCCCTGGCGGCGCACTTCGGTGTCGTGCAGCAGCGCGCGCACCACGCGCTGGACGACGCGCGCGTGCTCGCCGAGGCGTTCCGGCCGAGCCTGCGGGCGGCGGCGAGCAGCGGCGTACGGCTGCCGCTGCACGAGTGCCGGCCGCTGACCGAGTGGACCGCCGACCGAGAT
>NZ_JAWOAI010000463.1:0-8004 GCF_033194735.1 Streptomyces sp. W16 | reverse complement strand
ACGGGCTGTGGCCGCCGCACGGCTTCAGGAGTGGCGGATGGGCGCGGGGCGGGCTCCGGCTCGGTGAAGGCGGTGGGCACGGGCTTCTCGCCGCTCTCCACGGCTCGTACGGCCGCGAGCAGATCGGCGGCCGTACCGCTCAGCTTGGTCCCGGCCACGATGGGCCCGGCCTTCTCCGCCTTCCGCCGCTCGATCCGCTCCCGCTCCAGCCGCTGCGCGAGCAACTCGGCTGCGGCTTCGGACAGTTCGGGAGTGGCGGCAAGCTCGGCGGTGGCCTCACCGGCGGCTTCTGTGCCCTCCGAGGCCGCGGTTTCCTCCGTGTCTTCGGCGCCCTCCATCGCATCCGTGCCCGACTCCTCGGCCGCGTCGTCCGGCAGGCCGGGCTCGACAGGCTCCGTGGTGTCCGGGGCCGTGGTCTCCGGGTCCGTGCTCACAGCGTGCTCCAGTCGTGATCGGGATAGCGGTGCAGAGGCGCCGACACATCGTCGAGCGCTCGGCAGATCTCGTCAGGAAGACTAAGCGCCTCCACTGACAATGCGGCCGTGAGCTGCTGGGCGTTGCGCGCGCCGACGATCGGGGCGGCCACTCCGGGCCGGTCGCGGACCCAGGCCAGGGCGATCTGAAGGGGTGTCACCGCGAGCCCGTCCGCGGCCGTCGTCACGGCGTCCACGATGCGGCTCGCCGTGTCGTCGAGGTAGGGCGCGACGAAGAGGCCCATGTGATCCGAGGCGCCGCGCGAGTCGGCCGGTGTGCCGTGCCGGTACTTCCCGGTGAGCACCCCGCGTCCGAGCGGCGAGGAAGGCAGTAGCCCGATGCCCAGGTCGAGCGCGGCCGGCAGCACCTCGCGCTCCACGCCCCGCTGCAACAGCGAGTACTCCAGCTGCGTGCTGGCCAGCCGCGTCCGCGTGCCCGGCGCCGCGAGCTGCCAGGTCGCCGCCTTGGCGAGCTGCCAGCCGCAGTAGTTGGAGACGCCCGCGTAGCGCGCCCGCCCACTGCTGACCGCCAGGTCGAGGGCCTGGAGGGTCTCCTCCAGCGGCGTGAACGGGTCGAAGGCGTGGATGTGCCACAGGTCGACGTAGTCCGTGCCGAGCCGGGCCAGCGAGGCGTCCAGCGCGGCGAGCAGATGGCCGCGCGAGCCGTCGAAGCGGCGGTCGGGGTCGGGCACGCTGCCCGCCTTCGTCGAGATGACCAGGTCCCGGCGCGGCACGAGCCCTTCTATGAGCTGTCCGAGCAGATACTCGGCCTCCCCGTCGCCGTACACGTCCGCCGTGTCGACCAGGGTGCCGCCGGCCTCCCAGAACGCCTTCAAGAGGTCCGCGGCGTCATGCTCGTCGGTGTCGCGCCCCCAGGTGAGGGTGCCGAGTCCGATCCGGGACACACGAAGGCCGGTACGGCCGAGATGCCTCTGCTCCATGAACGCCGAGATTACTGGCCTGAACCGGCGGTGTGGGGGCCTGTGGATAACCGATTCGCACGATGATCCACAGTCCCTCGCACGGCACGCTCCGTGACCACTCACCGGCACCCGTCCTGTCCGCCCGGACCACCTCGCGCTAGGGTCGGCACAACAGCGACGTTACTGATCGGTAAGGGGTCTGCCATGCAGCTCGGGATCAACCTCGGCTACTGGGGTGCCGGAATGGACGGCGACAATCTGGCCGTGGCCCAGGAGGCCGACCGCCTCGGCTACGCCGTGTGCTGGGCCGCCGAGGCCTACGGCTCCGACGCGGCCACCGTGCTCACCTGGGTCGCCGCGCAGACCGAGCGCATCGACGTCGGGTCGGCCATCTTCCAGATCCCGGCCCGCCAGCCCGCGATGACCGCGATGACCGCCGCGACCCTCGACTCGCTCTCCGGGGGCCGCTTCCGCCTCGGCCTCGGCGTCTCGGGCCCGCAGGTCTCCGAGGGCTGGTACGGCGTCAAGTTCGACAAGCCGCTGGCACGCACGCGTGAGTACGTCGAGATCGTACGGAAGGCGATGACGCGCGAGCGGCTGTCCTACGACGGTGAGCACTGGACGCTGCCGCTGCCCGGCGGCCCGGGCAAGCCCCTGAAGCTGACCGTGCACCCGGAGCGCGAGCACATCCCGCTCTACATCGCGGCGATCGGCCCGAAGAACCTGGAGCAGACCGGCGAGATCGCCGACGGCGCGCTGCTCATCTTCCCGTCCGCCGAGCACCTGGAGGACACCGCCATCAGGCACCTGCGGGCCGGGCGTGAGAAGGCCGGGAAGACCCTGGAGGGCTTCGACATCGTCCCGACGGTCCCGCTCGCCTTCGGCGAGGACAAGGATGTGGAGAAGCTCGCCGACACCTTCCGCCCGTACACCGCGCTGTACGTCGGCGGCATGGGCAGCCGGCAGCAGAACTTCTACAACAAGCTGGCCCAGCGCATGGGGTTCGAGGCGGCTGCCGCCGAGATCCAGGACAAGTACCTGGCCGGCGACAAGGACGGCGCCGCCGCCGCCATCCCGCACGACCTGATCGACAAGACGACGCTGCTGGGCTCCGTGGACCGCATCGCGGACCGGATGAAGGAGTACGCGGCGGCCGGTGTCACCACCCTGACCCTCGCCCCGGCGGGCTGGACCCTGGAGGAGCGGATCGCCGCCCTCCGCGCCGGAACCGACGCACTGGAGCGCGCGGGCCTCGCGTAACGCGACCGCGCCGTACGGAAGTTTTCTACGGCCGTGGTGGGGGCTCGGGGGGTCTTCCCCGCCACGGCCGTCACGGGGAACAACGCGCGGCAGCCCGTGCGGTTACGCCCCCGTCGGGACATCGGCAGTCCACCTTTTGGCGGAGTTGTCCGACACAGCTGTTGCAGCACCTCTGCCGTCGCATTTGACTCGTTCTTTGCGGAATGCGGCGGAATCCTGCATGGAGGTGCCTTCAGATGCTTTCGGCCAAGAGCCTGTTCCAGGAGATCCTCGACGACGACGAGTCCTTCCGGCTGTTCTGCTCCATCGCGGCCAGCGGCGAATCGCAGGGCGGCTGGGAGAACGGGCGCATCGCCGCCCTCGTCCCGCCCGGCGAACGCGGCCTCGCCCCCAAGATCAGCCGGCACGGCGCCGACGAGGACAAGCACGGGCGTATTTTCAACGCCCTCATGAAGAAGCGCGGCCTCGAACCCGTACCGGTGCCCGCTGACACCGACTACACGATGCTCCTGGAGCGGCACGGCATCGGTCTCGCGCACGACAAGCTCAAGGGCGACCAGCCGCTCACCGTCCAGGACATCGTCACCTACCTCGCGCACAGCCGGGTCACCGAACAGCGCGCCTCCGAGCAGATGGACCTGTTGCGCAGGCACTTCGCCGACCACCCCGACCTCGGCCGCGCGGTGCGGATGATCTCCCACGACGAGGACAACCATCTCGCCTACTGCCACGAGGAGTTGCTGCGCTTCGCGTCCGCCGGACACGGCCGCGCCATCCAACGGACGCTGCGCGAGTGCGCGTTGGCGGAGATCCGGATCTACCGGGACGTCAGCCTCGCCGTGATGGCCCACATGGGACGCGTCCTCGGCTGGCCGCGCGCCAAGTCGGCGGTGCTCACCGCAGGCATCCACGCCGTGTACGCCTACGAACGGCTCGGCGGCTGGCGGCGGATGGTGTCCCTGAAGATGCCGGAACGACGTGACGCCCTCGGCGGACCGGCCACCGCCGCCCCCGAGTTCGCGTGAGCCCAAGCGGTGCTACAGCCAGCCGCGCCGCTTGAACGTCCGGTACAACAGCACCTCCAGGGCGACCATCAGCAGGATCACCGCCGGGTAACCCCACAGCCAGTGCAGCTCCGGCATGTGATCGAAGTTCATGCCGTAGACCCCCGCGATCATCGTGGGCACCGCGGCCATGGCCGCCCACCCGGAGATCTTCCGCATGTCGTCGTTCTGCCGGACACCGGTCTGCGCGAGATGCGCCGCCAGGACGTCCGACACCAGCCGGTCCAGGCCCTCCACGGACTCGTTGACCTTCATCAGGTGGTCGTTCACGTCCCGGAAGAACGGCCGCGCCTTGTCGTGCACGAACCGCACCCGGTCACCGGCGAGACCGACACCCGCGAGCCGGGTCAGCGGCTGCGCGAGCGGTCCGGTGGCCCGGCGGAACTCCAGGATCTGCCGCTTGAAGGCGTAGATCCGCGACGCCGTCGTCCGCGAGCCGCCGCCCGTCGGCGAGAACACCGCCGCCTCCAGCTCCTCCAGGTCGGTCTGCAACTCGCCCGCGACGTCCACGTAGTGGTCGACCACGGCGTCGGCGATCGAGTACAGCACTGCCGTCGGGCCGTGCCGCAGCATCTCCGGCTCCTCCTCAAGTCGGTGCCGTACGGCCGCCAGGGGGGCCTCCTCGCCGTGCCGGACGGTCACCACGAAGGAGTCGCCGACGAAGACCATGACCTCGCCGGAGGTGACCACGTCGCTGTCCGCCTCGTAGCCCACCGGCTTGAGGACCACGAACAGCGAGTCGTCGTAGACCTCCAGCTTGGGCCGCTGATGCGCGGTCAGGGCGTCCTCGACGGCCAGCGGGTGCAACGCGAACTCCTGGGTGACCTTGTCGAACTCGTCCTCGGTGGGCTCGTAGAGGCCGATCCAGACGAAGGCGTCACCCACACGACGACAGTGGTCCAGGCCGTCGGAGAAGTCGCCGGGCCCCTCCGTCCGGCGCCCGTCGCGGTAGATGGCGTAGTCGACGATCACGGTCCGTATTCTCCCGCCGTCCGGCCGAAGTCGCACTCGCGCGTACGCCTACCCTTGGCCGCATGCCCACGTTGATCCTTGTCCGGCACGGACGTTCGACCGCCAACACCGGGGGAGTACTCGCCGGCTGGACACCCGGTGTCGCCCTCGACGAGCGGGGCAACGCCCAGGCCGCCGCGCTCCCAGGACGGCTCGCCGCGCTGCCGATCGCCGAGGTGGTCGCCAGCCCGCTGCAACGCTGCCAGGAGACCCTCCGGCCCCTCCTGGACGCCCGCCCCGACCTGCGCGCGCACACCGACGAGCGGATCGGGGAGTGCCACTACGGCGACTGGTCCGGCCGCAAGCTCGCCGAGCTCAAGGACGAGCCCCTCATGGAGGTCGTCCAGGCGCACCCCTCGGCCGCCGCGTTCCCCGGCGGCGAGTCGATGCGGGCGATGCAGACCCGCGCAGCCGAGGCCGTACGCGAGTGGAACGCGCGCGTGGAGCGCGATCACGGCGCCGACGCCGTCTACCTGATGTGCTCGCACGGCGACATCATCAAGTCCCTCGTCGCGGACGCACTCGGACTTCACCTGGACCTCTTCCAGCGGATCTCCGTAGAACCGTGTTCCATCACTGCGATCCGGTACACCCGGCTCAGGCCTTTTCTCGTACGGCTCGGGGACACCGGCGATCTCGCCTCCCTGGCGCCGCGCGAGGAGCCTCCGGGCGACGACGCCCCGGTCGGGGGCGGCGCGGGCGCACCGTGATCGTCGGCCGCAGTAGGGTGAAGCGGTCGCAGTAGCGCCGCACTTGTCAGCAGTCGATTCCAATGGAGACAGGACGTGTCCCGTCAGGTGTTCCTCTACGACCCGCCGGACCGCTTCGTAGCCGGTACGGTCGGTCTGCCCGGGCGCCGTACGTTCTTCCTCCAGGCCGCCGCCGGTCCTCGGGTGACCAGCGTGGCGCTGGAGAAGACGCAGGTAGCCGCGCTCGCCGAGCGCATGGACGAGCTTCTGGACGAGGTCGTACGGCGCAGTGGCGGCAGCGCGGCCGTCCCCGCCGTCACCCCCACCGAGATCTCCGACACCCGCCCGCTGGAGGCCCCCGTCGAGGAGGAGTTCCGCGTCGGCACCATGGCGCTCGCCTGGGACGGTGAGGAGCAGCGCATGATCGTCGAGGCGCAGGCCCTCGTCGAGCTCGACGCCGACACCGACGAGGACCTCGCCGAGGCCGAGGAGCGACTCCTCCAGGACGAGGAGAACGGACCCCCGATGCTGCGGGTCCGCCTCACCGGAGCCCAGGCCCGCGCCTTCGCCAAGCGGGCCCTCGACGTCGTCAACGCCGGCCGGCCGCCGTGCCCGCTGTGCAGCCTCCCGCTCGACCCGGAAGGACACGTATGTCCGCGCCAGAACGGATACCGCCGCGGAGCGTGACCACGGCCGAGCTGCTCGCCAAGGGTGAGCTGAAAGTACGCGGACGCATCCGTGAGGCCTCGAACGCGGTGCTGTTCTGCTCCGTGACCCACGAGGGCCGTGAGGCGTCCTGCGTCTACAAACCCGTCGCCGGGGAGCGCCCCCTGTGGGACTTCCCCGACGGCAACCTCGCCCAGCGCGAGGTCGCCGCCTACGAGGTCTCCGAGGCGACCGGCTGGGGTCTTGTTCCCACGACCGTGCTGCGCGACGGGCCGTACGGCGAGGGCATGTGCCAGCTGTGGATCGAGGCGGCGACGGAGGAGGGCGGGCCCGAACTGCTCGCCCTGGTCGACGCGGAGGAGCCGGAAGCCGGGTGGAAGGCCATCGGGTTCGCCGAGGTCGGCGAGGGCAAGACGGCCCTCCTGGTGCACGCCGACGACGAGCGGCTGCGCAGGCTCGCCGTCCTCGACGCCGTGATCAACAACGCCGACCGCAAGGGCGGCCATCTGCTGCCCGCCGACGAGGGGCGGCTCTACGGCATCGACCACGGTGTCACCTTCAACGCCGAGAACAAGCTGCGCACCCTCCTGTGGGGCTGGGCGGGGGAGCCGCTGACCCAGGAGGCCCTGGACGTCCTGCAGGGGCTCAGAGAGGCGCTGGAGGACGGTGGCGGGCTCGCCGGGAAGCTTGCCGAGCTGATCACCGCTGTGGAACTCGACGCCACGCGCGCGCGTGTCGACGCGCTGCTCGCGGCCGGTAAGCATCCCGAACCGAGCGGGGAGTGGCCGGCCATTCCGTGGCCGCCCGTGTAGCCGCATACCGGCGGGGACCGCGCAAGAGCGCCTTACCGGCCATCCGACCTGGTCCGGTTCGTATACGGAACATCCGTCCGGTTAGGCTCATGACATGTATGCCTGGCCCGCTTCTGAGGTCCCCGCCCTGCCCGGCAAGGGCCGCGACCTCCGGATCCACGACACCGCGACCGGCGGTCTGGTCACCCCTGACACCGGTCCCGTCGCCCGTATCTACGTGTGCGGCATCACGCCGTACGACGCCACCCACATGGGGCACGCGGCGACCTACAACGCGTTCGACCTCGTGCAGCGCGTGTGGCTCGACACCAAGCGCCAGGTTCAGTACGTCCAGAACGTCACCGACGTCGACGACCCGCTCCTGGAGCGCGCCGAGCGCGACGGCGTCGACTGGGTCGCCCTCGCCGAGAAGGAGACCGCGCTCTTCCGCGAGGACATGACCGCCCTGCGCATGCTGCCCCCGAAGCACTACATCGGCGCGGTCGAGGCGATACCCGGCATCGTGCCGCTCGTCGAGCGCCTCAGGGAGGCCGGTGCCGCCTACGAACTCGAAGGCGACATCTACTTCTCCGTGGGGTCCGACCCCAACTTCGGCAAGGTCTCGAACCTCGACGCCGCCGCGATGCGACTGCTGTCCGCCGAGCGCGGCGGCGACCCGGACCGCCCGGGCAAGAAGAACCCGCTCGACCCGATCCTGTGGCTCGCCGCCCGTGAGGGCGAACCCAGCTGGGACGGCGGCTCGTTGGGCCCCGGCCGCCCCGGCTGGCACATCGAGTGCGTGGCCATCGCCCTGGACCACCTCGGCATGGGCTTCGACGTACAGGGCGGCGGCTCCGACCTCGCCTTCCCGCACCACGAGATGGGCGCCTCGCACGCCCAGGTCCTGACCGGCGAGTTCCCCATGGCCAAGGCGTACGTCCACGCCGGCATGGTCGCCCTGGACGGCGAGAAGATGTCGAAGTCCAAGGGCAACCTGGTCTTCGTCTCGACGCTGCGCCGCGAGGGCGTCGACCCGGCCGCGATCCGGCTGGCGCTGCTCGCCCACCACTACCGCGCCGACTGGGAGTGGACCGACGGGGTGCTCGCCGACGCGGTCGCCCGGCTCG
>NZ_JAWOAI010000462.1:0-8008 GCF_033194735.1 Streptomyces sp. W16 | reverse complement strand
GAGGACGGCCACCCGCTCGCCCGGGCGTACGTCGGCGACCAGTCGGAGCGCGTCGAAGGCGGTGGCGTGGCTGACCCCGAAGGCCGCCGCGCGTTCGATGGGGATCCCCTCCGGGATGCGGCTCAGGCCGGCGGGGCGGGCTGTGACGCGTTCGGCGAAGGCGCCGACGAACATCGAACCGAAGACCCGCTCGCCCTTCTCGAATCCGTGCGCGGAGGCGGCCACCACACCGGCGAACTCACTGCCCGGGGTGAAGGGCGGCTCGGCCTTCACCTGGTAGGCACCGTCGATCACGAGGACGTCGGCGAAGTTGACGGCCGCGTAGTGCACGTCGACCGGTATGCCGCCGCCCTCTTCGGTGAACTCCGGTCCAGGGAAGGGGGGTTCAGGGATGTCCTCGACGACCACCGGGCCGCCGACGGCATTGCAGCGGGCGGCTCTCATAGCCGGGTCGTGGCGGCGAGTTCGGCCGCCTCGGTGGCCATCTGCAGGACGACGTCGCCGTAGTGGGCCATCTTGGGGTTGCCGCCCTCGCCCTTCACATGCCGGGCGTAGCCGCCCTCCAAAACGACGGCCATCTTGAACCGGGCGAGGATCACGTAGTAGTCGATCTCGCTGACGTCGCGACCGCTGACCTTGGCGTAGTGCTCCAGGAGGTCGGCGCGGTCGGGCATGCCGGTGTAGTCGACGTATCCCTTCTGGGTGCGGTCCTCGTCGGCGTCCGGCCAGCCCATGATCACCCAGCCGAGGTCGAGCAACGGGTCGCCCACGGTGGCCATTTCGAAGTCGACCAGGGCGGCGAGTTCGGCGGGTGCGCCGTGGTGGAACATGACGTTGGCGAATTGGTAGTCACCGTGGATGATGCCGGGTTCCCAGTGGGCGGGACGGTGTTCTCGCAGCCAGGCTGCGGCGTTCTCCAGACCGGGTATCTCTCGGAACTTGAACTTGGCGAGGTGGGCCAGCCAGCGGTCGACCTGCCGGTCGTGGAAGCCGTCGGGGCGGCCGAAGCCCTCAAGTCCCCGGGCCCGCCAGTCCACGTTGCCCAACTTGGCTATGCCCTCTACGAGTTGGTACGCGAGGCCGGGCCGCAGGGGCAGGTCGCTGAGGAACGGCTCGGGCCAGCCGTCGGAGTTCATCGGCGACCAGCCGTCGACGTGCGCCATCAGATAGAAGCAGGAGCCGAGCACGCTCGTGTCGTCGCAGACGGCGATCGCCTCGGGGTGCGGGACGTCCGTGCCGTTGAGCGCGTTGAGAACGCGGTATTCGCGGAGCATGGTCTCGTTGCGCCCCGGCGGAACCTTCTCCGGCGGTTTGCGCAGCACCATGGTCCGGTCGCCGCGCCGGATGCCGTAGATGTCGTTGGAGGTGCCGCCGGAGATGTACGACGTCTCGACGGGTTCGCCGGGGGCGATGCCCTGGTCGTCCAGCCAGCGGGCGAGGGATTCCGTGTTGGCGAGCGTCACAGCAGGTCCTCCAACTGCTTCCGGGCCCATTCGCGGCGGGTGGGCAGGTGCTGGGTGGGCCACAGGCCGGGGGCTGCTTCGTAGCCGCGCAGGACGTCACGGGCGACCGTGATCTTGTGGACCTCGGTGGGGCCGTCGACGACCGCCATGACGGCGGCGCCGTTCCACATGTCCGCGAAGGGCATTTCGTTCGACACGCCGAGGGCGCCGTGCAGATGCATCGAGCGGTACACGATGTCGTGCAGCACCTTCGGGGTGAGGAACTTGATGGCGGCGATGTCCTTACGGACCCGCTTGTAGTCCTGGTAGCGGTCGATCTGCCAGGCGGTGTAGAGCACGAACAGCCGGAACTGGGCGAGTTGGGCGTAGGAGTCGGCGAGATCCGCCCGGACGAGTTGCTTGTCCGCGAGGCGCTCGCCCTGGGTCTCGCGGGACAGGGCCCGCTCGGCCATCATGTCCAGCGCCTTCTGGCTCTGGCCCACGACCCGCATCGCGTGGTGGACGCGGCCACCGCCGAGCCGGGTCTGGGCTATCGCGAACGCCTGGCCCTCGCCGCCGAGCAGTGCGTCGGCGGGGACGCGGACGCCGTCGTAGGCAATAAGTGCGTGCATGCCCTCGTCGGTGGCCTCGCCCATGATGCCGAGGTGGCGCTCGATGCGGACGCCGGGGGTGTCGCTGGGCACGAGGAACATCGACATGCCCTTGTAGGGGCTGACGTCGGGGTTCGTCACGGCCATCACGATGACGAACTTCGAGGTGCGGGCGTTGGAGGAGAAGAACTTGCGGCCGGTGATGACCCAGTCGTCGCCATTGCGTTCGGCGCGGGTGGTGAACATCGTGGGGTCGGCGCCGGCCTGGGGTTCGGTCATGGAGAAGCAGGAGAAGCACTCGCCCTCCAGCAGTGGCTGGAGGTAGCGCTCCTTCTGTTCGTCGGTGCCGTAGCGGGCGATGATCTCGGCGTTCCCGGTGTCGGGAGCGGCCGTACCGAAGATGACGGGGGCCCAGCTGGACTGGCCCAGGATCTCGTTGATGAGCGCCAGCTTGACCTGGCCGAAGCCGCGCCCGCCGAGTTCGGGGCCGAGGTGCGGTGCCCACAGGCCCTCGTCGCGGACCTGTTGCTTCAACACCCGAACTATCGGGCCGAGTTCGTCGTCGAGCGGGTGGTAGGCCCGGTCCGGATACAGCAGGTCCAGTGGCTCCACGCGCTCGGAGCGGAACTGCCTGATCCACTCCAGTTTCTCCTCGAACTCCGGCTCGGTGGAAAAGTCCCATGCCATGTCAGACGAACCTCCTGCCAACCCGGACGGATGGCGGTGAGAATATCATTCTCATCTCACGCAAGTAAGGATCTCGAAACTTGCAGTGTGGGCTTCGGTAGGGGAAGCCGATGCGTTACCGCTGAAGTGGAGTATCGTTCTTCATGTGACAGCCGTCCCCGAAGAACAACCAGCCTGGCGCCAGCGCGCCGTTGAGCGTTCCACCCGTGCCGCCAAGCTCCGCGCCGAACAACGGGTGCAGCGCTTCCTGGACGCGGCGCAGGAACTTATCGCGGAGAAGCGGACGACGGACTTCACCGTCCAGGAGGTCGTGGACCGCTCCAAACAGTCACTGCGCAGCTTCTACCAGCACTTCGACGGCAAACACGAGCTGCTGCTCGCCCTGTTCGAGGACGCGTTGTCCAAGTCGGCGGCGGAGATCCGCGAATCGGCCGGCTCCCTGTCCGATCCGCTCCAAGCGCTGCAGCTCGGGGTGACGATGCTGTTCGAGCAGTCGTTGTCCAACCCCGGTGTGGAGCGCCCCCTGTTCAGCGACTTCGCACTGCAACTCCTCGTGAAGCACCCCGCGCAGGTGGCGACCGCTCATCTCCCCCTGCACCAGGTATTCACGGAGTTGATCGAGCAGGCCGAGGACGCAGGTGTCATCCCCGCCGGGAAGCCCCGTCGCCAGGCCTCGATCCTGATGCAGACGGTCATGTTCGTCGCACAGGGCAACGGCGTTCCGGCCGGCAGCCACGCTGCGGCGGTCAACGCCGAGGAGGTCTGGCAGTTCTGTCTCGGCGGCCTCTCGGGCGTCCCGGTCCGCAGCTGACGGCGCACTGATGGCGTAATTGACGCTCTCCGTAGCGGAGAGTACGGTTCTCGCCCACCGGAACGGGAGGCGGGCGATGACCGAGCCGCTACGGCATGGCGTGCAGCGCTACCGGGTCGTGCAGTGGGCCACGGGGAACATCGGTGCCCGCACGATGCGTGCCGTACTGGAGCATCCGAAGCTGACCCTGGCCGGGGTGTATGTCCATACGCGGGCCAAGTCGGGCCTGGATGCAGGCGAGTTGAGCGGTGGCGGGTTCGGCAGGACGGGCGTCACCGCCACGCACGACGTCGACGAGATCCTGGCGCTCGGCGCCGACTGTGTCCTCTACACCCCGCGCAGTTGCGATTTCGACGAGGTGTGCACGTTGCTCTCGTCAGGCGTGAACGTCGTGTCGACACGCGGGGAGTTCCATCACGCGCCCAGCCTCGACCCGGCCGTACGGAAACGGATCGAGGACGCGTGCGAGCGGGGCGGCACCTCGGTCCACAGCACGGGCAGCAGTCCCGGATTCATCACGGAGACTCTGCCTCTCGCGCTCACCTCGATCCAGCGGCGGCTCGACGCGCTGACGATCGACGAGTTCGCGGACCTGTCCCAACGGGACTCCCCCGGGCTGCTGTTCGAGGTGATGGGCTTCGGGCAGCCCCCTGCCGAATTCGGCGAACAGCGTCTGGCCGGACTGCGTGACAGCTTCGGCCCGTCGTTGCGGCTGCTCGCCGAGGCGCTCTCGACACCGCTCGATTCGGTGGAGGCGATCGGCGAGGTCGCGACCGCCCGCCGCACCACCAGGATCGCCGCAGGCACCCTGCCGAAAGGAACGGTGGCCGCGCAGCGGATCACGGTGTCCGGCCTGCGAAAAGGCCAACCCCTGCTGCGGTTCCGCGCCAACTGGTACTGCACCACCGACCTCGACCCCGCCTGGGACCTGCGCGCCACCGGCTGGCATGTGTCGGTCGAGGGAGACGCGCCGCTCGACATCGGCCTGTGCTTCCCCGTCCCGCTCGACCGGATGGCCGAGGTGTCCCCCTCCTACACCGCGAACCGTGCGGTCAACGCCATCCCCTTCGTCTGCGCGGCGGCCCCCGGAATCCGCACCACGGCCGACCTGCCACAGATCGTCGCCGACCTCGGCTGAGGCCCGCGCGATCCGCACCCGGCACTCGGACGGAGCGCGCCGTACCCGATGCTCAGACGGAGCGCGCCGGCGCGGCGACCTCCGTCGGCTCGCCCTCGTCGTCGATCGCGTAGTTCAGGAAGTCGTCGACCATGCGGTGGAACAGCGTTGCCAGTTGCTGCAGTTCGTCCGTCGACCACTCCGAGAGGGCCATCTGCATTCCGCGCGCACCGGCGTCCCGGACGCTGTCGACGGCCTTCCGGCCGGCCTCGGTCAGCTCGATCCGCTGGGCGCGGCGGTCGTCCGGGTCGGGCACGCGGGTGACGTACCCGGACTTCTGCAACTGCTGCACCGTACGGGTCACATGCGAGGCCTCGACGCCGAGGCGCTGCGCCAGCTCCCCGGGGCGCAGCGGATCGGAGTCGGCGACCTGCCGCAACAACGCCACCGCCGCACGGTCCAGGGGCACACCGGCGAGGGCCATGAGCCGGTCGTGCTGGCGGGCGCGCGTGCTCAGGTAGGTGATCCGAGTGAGGGCTCGCTCGATCTCGGTCACCTCCGGAGTGGCGGGGGCGGTAGGGACCGGTGGTGTGGACATGAGACCCACTTTACCATATTGTTGCGTAACTCAAGTAAGTTACGGCGTGCGTTTACCCCGTCTACGGCGCAGAGAGTACGTCACCCACCAGGCGTCATCGACACCGCCGTCACCAGCGCTTCTGGGTCGCGAAGAATCGTCCGAAGAAGTCGGTCTTGGCCGCGTCCGCCAGGGCGAGCGAGCCGAAGCGGTCGCCGAGTTCCATCGTGATCGGGAAACGATGGTTCGCCGCGGGCCAGCGGGTGAGGCCATGGCCGTTGGGGTCGCCGTGGGTCACGAAGTTCACCACGTAGTCGGACAGGGTGTCGGCGACCGTGCGGTCCGCGTCGGTCCAGGGCAGGTTCGTCGCGTAGAGGTTGTCGAAGACGTAGTTGATCTCCGAACCGTGGTAGGCGCCACGGGAGTTGGGCCCGGTCGCGGTCGGCGGGACGTGCTCCCAGTAGTACGTGAACACCGGGCTCTTGGCCATCTTCGCCCACTCGGCCGCCCACAGGTTCGCGGAGACGCGCGAGCCCTCGCGGGCGGAGGCGTTGCGGGCCTGGCCCGCCTCCGTGTCGGTGGTGGCGGGGTAGAGAGTCAGGAACTCGTCGGCGAGAGTGCCGTATTCCTTCTGGGCAGTGCTGAGGTAGTCCGCGAGCTTCACAGTCGGGCTCGGGGAGGCGCCGTTCTCGTCCTTGTTGCCGCCGGCCAGTACCGGTACGTCGTTCAAGTGGCCGCCCGCCAGGGCCTGTTCGTACGTCCACGGCTTGACCCAGCCGTCGAGGACCGGGCGGAACTCCGGCGGGTTGCCGTTCACGGGCCCGCTGACCGTGGTGTCGTTCGCGTTCTGACCCGCCATCAACTTGTCGGCGGCCAGGGCGCGGAGGGCGTCGAGCGTGGTGGCGCCGAGTGCCGTGGCGTAGGCGGTGCCCTGGCTCTCGGCCGTTTCCAGGGTGCGGTACGACGCTGCCAGCGCGGCGATTTCGGGGTCGCCGGTGGCGCGGGCGCCGGCGCTCTCGGAGATCGCGCCCTGGAACAGGCCCTTGGCGAGCGGGGAGTAGATGAGGTGCATCACGGAGGCGCCGCCCGCCGACTGGCCGGCGATCGTCACCCGGTTCGGGTCGCCGCCGAACGCGGCGATGTTGCGCCGTACCCAGCGCAGGGCCGCGATCTGGTCGAGGAGACCGTAGTTGCCGGACGCCTGGTGGCCGGACTCGGCGCTGAGTTCGGGGGTGGAGAGGAAACCGAACGCGCCGGTGCGGTAGTTGAGGGTCACCACGACCAGGCCCTTGGCGGCGAGGCCGGCGCCGTCGAAGCCGGGGTCCGAGGCGTAGCCGCCGGTGAACCGGCCGCCGTAGATCCAGACCAGGACCGGGCGCTTCTCCCGTGAACTCGCCGCCGCGGTCCAGACGTTGAGGTTGAGGCAGTCCTCGCTCATCGTGACCGAGGCCGAACTCATCGTCTGCTGCGGGCAGATGTCCCCGAAGGTGTCAGCGACGCGCACGCCCGTCCAGGAGTTGGCCCGCTGCGGCGGGCGCCAGCGGTTGGCGCCGGCCGTGGTCGCCGCGTAAGGCAGGCCCTTGAACACGGTGACTCCGGAGACCAGGGACGCCACGCCGGACACCCGGCCGGTGTCGATCCGGAGCGGGCCCGTCAGCGGGGTCGCGGAGGTGTCGCGGTCCGCCGCGTCGGCGCCGGTCCCGGTGCCGACGAGTGCGGCCGTCGCGGCGACGGTCAGCGACCCGTTGAGGAAGGTCCGGCGGTTCATGGCGTTCGAAAGCATGGGGGGCTCCCTGGTCTAGGTACTTGCGAACGTAAATTCCACCGACCGGGAACGCCAACAATATTGTCAACTTCAGAGCGGATCCACAGCGTGCTCCCGCAGCGGCCCCACGGACAGGCCGCGCATCGCGCAGGTGTCGAGGATCCGGGGCACGGCGACGAGGGTGGCTCGCCAGGAGCCGGGGGCCGAGGTGCAGTCGGAGTCGTGCAGCAGGATCGTGCCGCCGCCGCGCAGATCCTCGGTGACCGTGCGGTGGACCGACTCCGGTGTGGCGCGCGCCCGCCAGTCCTCGCCCCAGGCCGTCCACAGCACCGGCGTGAGGTCCAGGCGCCGGGCCGAGAGGTGGGCGGCGGTCGACATGACGCCGTAGGGCGGGCGGAAGAGCCGCGGTGTGCGGCCGGTGAGGTCGCCGACCGTGTCGCGGGCACGGGCCAGGTCGTCGCGGGTGGCGCGGGGGCCGCGCAGCAGGAGGGGACGGTGGAGCCAGCCGTGGACGGCGATCTCATGTCCGGCGGCGGCGATCTCACGGACCAGACCCGGGGCGCGTACCGCTTGGTTGCCGAGGAGGAAGAAGGTGGCGTGTACCTGGCGCTCGTCGAGCAGGCGCAGGAACAGTGGGGTGGAGAGCGGGTCCGGTCCGTCGTCGAAGGTGAGCGCCACGTGGTCGGGCCGACCGCGGCCGGAGAGACGGGGCATGACGCGGTTGCGGAGCGGGCCGTAGGTGGACAGGACGGGGGCGGCGTACGCGGCGGCGAGCAGGGGCAGTGCGGGGAGCGCGGCGCGGGTGGCGGTGCGGAGGAGGCGGGTGGCGGTCATGAGTGGCGTTCCTTCGCGTGGCCTTCGCAGCTTTCGTGGTCCCCGTGGGACGCGTGACCCGCGTGGAGTGCGTGGTGCCCGTGGTGCGCGTGGCCGAGGTCGTCGAGGTCGAGGTCCTGGCCTCTGGCGTGTATGAGGCCCGGGCCGCCGCCGGTCGTGGCGAC
>NZ_JAWOAI010000461.1:0-8127 GCF_033194735.1 Streptomyces sp. W16 | reverse complement strand
GTGACCGGCGCCGCGGGAGCGTCGGCCCAGGGGCGCGTGTGGTCGTCGGCGGCGTCGGCCGGGAGCAGCAGGTGCCGTGCGGAGAACAACCCCGTGGCGGTGTCCCACATCCGCCAGGCGGTCTCCTCGTCAGGGGCCCGCTCGACGGCCCGCGCCAGTCGCAGCAACTCCGCGCGGCGCGTGACGGTGCCTCCCGTGTCCATCAGGATGCGCGAGTTGCGCGCCCAGGGTGCCACCAGATCCCGCAGCTGCCGGCGCAGACGCCGCGCCTGTCCCGTGGCACCGGAGAACCAGCCTGCCAGCGCCGTCCACGTCCGCGCCCATCGCTGGGCCTGAATGTCGACGAGCTCCTCCGCCGTGTCCTCGGCCAGCGCGGCCCGTGCGCAGGCCCGCCACACCGAATCGCCGAGCAGCGGGGCGAGTTCAGTGACGAGGGACGCGATCCGAGGCGTGTGCACGTCCACCTGTTCGCCCCACATGGCGATGTACGACTGCAGGGTGCGCCACAGGACTTCCTGCTTCCCCGGATCAGGCCCGCCGGCCAGCGCGTGCGCCAGGCTGCGCTGCCATGTACGCGCGGCGGCCGCCATGCCCTGGTGCAGGACAATGATCTGCTGGTACTCGGCGGCCGCGCCGGGATAGCGCCGCTCCCGGACAGCCTGGGCGAACATCTCCAGACGGTCGTGGATCGCCCGCGGCGCCAGGGTCAGGTCCGCCGCCGCCCCCTCGTCGGCCTCCGCCTCCTGCGTCCAGAACAAGTGCAGCCGGGCGGCCACGGGCGTGAGCTGATAGCGGTCACGGCGGCGCAGGAAGTCCTCACCGGTGCGGGCCTGGTCCTGCCAGCGCGTGACAACACCCCACTTGACGAGCCGGTCGAGTCGGGCGTCCAGGTGGAATCCCTCGTCCGCGACCAACTCGCCCACGACCACGGGGGCCAGCCTCGCGGACAGGTGTCCTGGCACCCGCGCGACGACATCGTCGTACGACACTCCGATCAGACTGGTGTCCTGCGCTTCCAGCAAGATCTCGACGATCACCCGGTACTGGGCGGCGAACCGCGAGACCAAATAGGCGGGCACCAGTTCCTGGCCGGGAAGGTGTCCGGCCCACGGATCCGGCCGGCTCGGCTCAGGCAGTTCCTCGTCATCCGGCATGACCATCAGCGTACGATCAACAGCGCTGCGTGAGCGTCCAGTTCGCGCATATCAGGCAGCCGATCCCGGAGTGACGACGAACGGCGGCTGCGCAGTGAACAGTTGAGGTGTGGCCGCGTCGTCCGGCACGACGCAGGAGGTGTCGATCGCGATGTCGGAAAGGAGTTTGCGGACCAGCCCGTCTCTGCGGTCCGGTGTCAATCCGCCGGGCACCGCCACCGTCACCCGGCCGCCAGGAGCGACGTCTCTGAGGACATAGCCGGAGGAGCACGCGGTGAGACGGGAATCCTCGACCACCTGCGCCCCCATGTCGCTGAGCAGTGTGTCCATGGCCAGGAGGCGCGGAGGAGCACAGGCCTCCGCAGATGCGATCAACTCGCCCAGGTTCTCCCGGAGTTGCGTCGCCTCGGTGAGTGTGAGGCGACGCGCTGTCGGATCCTGCCCAGGAGCGGTCACTGTCAGGTCGATCTCCGGGAGCCGCTCGAACGGGTTGTGTCGCAGGGAGATCCACACCTCGTCCGACGTGCGGCGTGCCAGGCCGACGTGCACGTGGCCGGTCCCACTCCGCGCTGCCCGCGAGTACGTGCGAGCGTCACACCAGAACGGGCACCTGACGCCCGTGCGAGCCGGATGGGTATCGGCGTCGCCTCCCGCCTTCCCCACCAGTTCGGCGCCCTGCAGCAGCGTTACGTACCGGAGCCGCAGCTTGCGCAATTGGAGCAGATGACTTTCCACGTCCCGAATGTGGGCGTCGAGCCCGTCCGGATCAAGCTCGGCGCTTCCCCCCTCGCAATACACCCAGATCTCCGGCCTCAGGCCGTGCGGCTCGACCTCGTGCTCGTGCAACCAGACGAGATGTGTCGTGAGCATCGTCTGTGGGGCACGCCCGTCCAGCCCAAGAGGCGTTCTCAACTCCACCGGGGCTCCCAGATGCGCGCCCCGGCGGTCCTCCCCACAGTCCTCGACGCACCACTCCGGGCATCGGCGCGTGTCCTGTGGGCCCTGTCCTCTCTCCTGCTCCGTACTGTCGATCATCAGTGGTTCCTTCTCACCCAGCCCGCAGTTCCGGGACCGTCAAATGATCCAGATCTCTGTACACACGGAAATCGCAGTGCCCCGGCCGTCTACCGAGTCGCTGAACGATCAAGGCTCCGGCGAGCCCCCAGCCACGGCACGTGACAGGATGCCGCTCATGCCCGACCAGGAGCAGTCCTTCCACTCCGGGCTCGACAAGGCCATCGGCCATCGCGGCTGCAAGTCCGGTTGTGAACCCCCAGAGATCAGCCCGCAGATCAGTCGGCAGGTCTGCCCTGACATACACGCAGGGTCTCGGCGCGCCGTTTCTGTACAAGGCCGCCGCAACGGCGCCCAGGGCATCCGGGACGGGGCCGTCCGACGGCAGGATGTCGCCGGCTTCGCCACCGAGGTGGTCGGCGATGATCGCTCTGAGGGCGAGGATGACCTCCCGGTCCGGGCGCCAGCCGTTCCGGGGTTCCCACCGCGGGCCCCGAAACTGGTCAAGGATGCTCATCGCCGGGGCTCTCCATCTGGAGAACACCCACCAGCCTGAAGAGTGTTCATGGCGGGGACGCGGCAGATGTCGCCGATCCTCAACAGCGTGCGGGGTGGACCGCCGCGACGAGCCGGCTCATGCGCTGTGTTCCCGCCCACGTGCAGCACCTCGGCGGCCACGCGCCGATCCACCATGGCCGGCAGTGCAAGCAGTTCCCGCACCGTGGCTCCCCGGCCGGCCAGTTGGTCCGACGCACTGATGCCTCCCCGTAGATCGTGTCGTGTCCAATTCTGTCGGTGTGCCATGTCAGGCCGCCTCAGCCAGTTCTGTGAGGGATGAACGTGACGGGATGTCCGGCCCTGGAGCAGATCCCGTGACGAGGAGATAGCGGGCGAGGCGCTCTTCGGCGACCGCTCTCCTGGCGCGGCACGCGGTGTATCCGAGGCCAAGACGTCGTGCGGCTGCGGCCAGTCCTTCGCCCTCCATCCGGGTACGGCCGATCAACTCCGCCTCCTCAGCGGTGACGGCGCCGGCGTAAACTGCTCGGTCCAGAACGAAGTCCGGGCGACCCGGGACGGAATTCCGGGCGTGCAGCGCCCAGCGTTCCATCAGCGGAACCGCTCGCACGGCTCCCGAATACCGGGATCGGGCTCTCAGGCCACAGCGATAGCCGGCCCACCAAAGCCGCGATGCCACTCCGCCCACGTCGACGTCGATCGTCCTGAGTTCGTTCAGAAATCCCTCGATGACTTCGGCCTCGGCATCCGGAAAGGGCAACGTGCTTCCCCGCACCACTCGTGCCGCGGCCTCTCGAAGCCCGGGGGCCATCATCCACACCGCAGCGAGTGGCCAGTCGCCTCCCTCGCTCTGCGTTCGAAATACGAGTTCGGCCCAGACATCCTCTCTGACGCCATAGGGCGTGGCCCGGTCC
The DNA here is from genome assembly GCF_033194735.1 of Streptomyces sp. W16. Lineage (NCBI taxonomy): Bacteria > Bacillati > Actinomycetota > Actinomycetes > Kitasatosporales > Streptomycetaceae > Streptomyces > Streptomyces sp. W16. The sequence goes on along the minus strand of NZ_JAWOAI010000461.1, from coordinate 4,529 downwards.
AGAAGCCGGGCCCGGAGCTCTCGCAACGGGACCTGATTCCGCGGGAATTCCCTCCCGACCTCGATGTCGATACCGCTCACGTCCAGAGTGAACTCCGTAGACCTGGACTCCAGGCCCCGAAATGCCGCCTCGACCGAATCCAAAGGCTCCCATTCACCGGCCCATGGCATGAGGGTGCTCCTTCCTCATGCCGCGATCGGGCCGGCGTTCAGCTTGACGGTCCTGTTTCCCGCTTCCGCCATCCGCGGCTGCTTCCTTCGGGACCGGCGCAGGACGAGTGGAGCAAGCGCGTCGCCGCGGTCCGAGGGGGCGAGGTCCGTCGCGGTCCGCGCCAGATGTTCCGCAACCCGACGTTCGGCTCTGCCACGCCGTTTTCTGCATGCCTGATAGCTGATGCCGAGACGTCGCGCCGCGGCCGCAAGAGGTTCGCCTTCAAGCCTGGTTCGGCCAATCAGATCCCCTTCGGCTTCGCTGATTGACGGCGGCCGTGGCAAAGTCCAGTTGTGCGGCCAGCCGAGTCCAGGCTGATGGCCACCGGAATTGGTCGGGTGGCCCGGGGGGATCGCACCCCCGGGCTCCCACAGATCCGTACGTGACGTTGGGTAGGCCGCCAGCGAGGTGCCTGTGACCAGGCCCTTTTCCAACGGCCCCCCACCGAACCGGACGTGCGGCTTGTAACCGCATCCGGCTCTCCAGTGCCTTTTCTTCTCATGAGTTCTGTCGCGAGCGACTTTCGCCGTAGTGAATGTCCTCGTGGCAGACACGGCAGACGACCAGGGTCTTCCGATGGCGCGCGGCCATCCTCTGGGCCCAGGCGGGCTTGGGTGCCCGTCCCCGGACGTTCAGGTCCTTCAGGTGCCGAATGTGGTGCACTTCGACACCGTTGTGGGACCCGCATATCTCGCAGGTGTCGGCGAGCAGGCGCTTGACCACTTCATTGCGCGCGCTGTTCCACACCTGCGTCGGGTGGTCGTCGAGACTGCCGATCCTGGTCTTGTGGGCCAGTGAGATTCCGCCCCACTGCGCCACCAACGGCTTTCGTCCCTCCCCGCGTTCGACGGTGACCTGAAGCCCTCGACGAGGGCCGCGATCGGTCTTCAGCACGGTCCGATAGCGCCGGTAGACCTTGGAAACGCGAACGCGATACTTCCGCGCCAGCGTCTTGACCAAGGAACGCTCCATCACGTGCTTCAGCCGTCCGAGGCGATGGAGGTTGAAGGCGAGCTGGTAGTAACCGGCGATCCCGCGGAACTCCGCCTGGTACTGGGCGACGATGGAGAAGTCGCTGTTGACCGTACGTTCGGTCCGCCGGATCGGTCGGCCATGGTGCAGGTAGGGGCGGCACTTGGCGCGGATAACGTCCGCAGGCACCTTCAACCCGATCTGCGCGTTGATGCTGCGATGACCGCGATGGTCGTGCTTGGTGTCGTTGTCCAAGACCACGATCTCGTAGCCGAGGAACCGGGCGGCGCTCGTCCGCCCATGAGCGATCAGGGTCTTGTCCTCGGACAGCTCCAGCTTGAGCTCGTCGCGCAGGAACCGCCCGATGTCGGCCTTGATCTCCTCGGCTTCCCGCTTCGGCCCGGTGAATCCGAGCAACCAATCGTCTGCGTAGCGGCAGTAGTTCAGCCGCCGATAACCTGGATCATCGGGGTCGCGGGAGGGCATGGTCTTCATCTGCTTGCGCAGGGCCCGACCGGCCTCCAGCTCCCCCTGCTGCTCCAGGCGGAAGGCGCGCTGCCACAGCAGCATGTACGGACGACACGGCGTGCGCCGGGCTCCCCGGTTGTAGGCGGGCAGCAGGCTCGTCTCGATGTACTTGTCCAGCCGGTCCAGGTAGATATTGGATAAAAGCGGCGAAATCACGCCGCCTTGCGGTGAGCCGCTCAGCGTCGCGTGATACCGCCACTGCTCCAGATACCCGGCCCGGAGCAGTCCGTCGACCAACCGCAGGAAGCGGTTGTCGTGGATCTTCTCGGCCAGGATCGACCGAAGGATCTCATGATCCAAACTGTCGAAGCAGGCTTTGACGTCTCCCTCGACGAACCATGTTGTGCCCCTCCACCCTGGGTAGATCGATTGCAGGGCGGTGTGACAGCCCCGGCCGGGCCGAAAGCCGTGCGAGTGTTCGGAGAACTGCGGCTCGTAATACGCCTCAAGCAGCAGGCGCATCACTTCTTGCAGCAGCTTGTCCGACCACGTAGGCAGACCTAAACCGCGCCGACTCTTGCTCTTTCCCTTCTTCTCGATGTAGACGCGGCGGGTCGGTGACCATCGATAACGCTCAGCACGGAGCGCGTCGATGATCGCCTGGATCTTCTCCAGGCGCATGCCGTCCACGGTCTCGGCCGTGATGCCGGGCGTCATCGCACCGTCGTTGCGGTAGATCCGCCCGTAGGCAAGCAAGTACAACTCCCGGTTGAATAAGCACCGGTAGAGACGTTCCAGCGGCAGACCTCGCCTGCCGCGTTCACGGATGATCCCCAGAAGGGCTTCGGCGCTCTGCATTTCGCATACCTCGCCATCGTGAAGGATCTGTTGACACCTGGGGGCCTTCGCCCGTGCGGACGGCTTTCCCGTCCTCCCCGGTCGGGCGTTACTCCGACGACTACTACGCCCCCTCCGTCGCCATAGGGCTCGCGCCCCGTAGGCGATCCCGTATTCCCCTTGCGTTGGACGTATCGAGCGTGACGTAGGCGACCCGGTCCGTCCCCTTGAGCGAACTCGTTGTCCGCCGCCCGCCGGCCGGAAGGGTTGAGACGAGGAAACTCGGACTCGTCCGATGCCGACGGCTGCGACCTCAGACGTCGTGTCGCAGGGTGTGCTCTTTCCACCGCTGGTGACTGGGCTTGAAGCAGTATGGCCTTCGCCGTATCACGCGGGCCTTGCACAGCAGCGCCTTCGACGTCTCCTCAACGCTCCGCGCTTTCCCGCCATGCTGTTGTCCCCTCGCGCTTTCGCGTCCAGGTAAGACGGGCGACCCCGAGGTCACCTCCTTCCGAACCTCGGCCCCCTGCGGGGGCGATCCAACGCCGAGTGAAACGGCGCACGGTTTCCCGTCATCCGGCTCTCCAGTGACTACAGCGTGAGCGGTTCAGGCTGCTCGCGCAGGACACACAGCGCCGTTGCGGCGATCTGCATTTCGCATACCTCCCGGGTCTGGCGTGTCCGAGTCACCTGGCCCCCTTCGCCCTGTGGACGGCTTTCCCGTCCTCCCTGGCCGGGCGTCAATCCGGCGACTACTACGGGGCCTCCGTCGCCCTAGGACTCGCGTCCCGTAGGCGATCCCACGTTCGTCCCTGTCTGTACGTTCTAGCGCGAGGTAGGCGTCCCACTCATCTCCTTGAATGCCCTCGCTGGGCATCGCTCCGCACCCCGGAGGTGCACGGGGGCACGATCGAACCCCGTGCAGGGTGCGGCGCCGGTTTCAGCTGTCCTTCCGGCGGATGAGAACTTGCATCTGCTGGAGATTGGGCTTCAAACAATCCAGTCTTCGCCATATCGCGCGGGCCTCCCGGCACACCGTCTCCGACAACTGAGCCCGGTCACTGGTTTCCTGACATGCTGTTGTCCCCTTCACCTTTCGGATCCAGGTAAGTCATCAGGCCCAAGAACCTCCCTCCGAGTTCCTCCCGGCTGAGCCGGGGATACAAACAGAGCGCCTCGTGGCGCACATGGTGCGTTCTATGGTCCAGCGGTGGCGGCCCAGTCGGGTCGAGGACTCGATGCCTCTTCGGGCGATGCGGTGCCGGATGCCGCGCCCGCGTAACCATCGCCGCAGGTGGTCGTAGTCGTATCCCTTGTCGGCGTGGAGCTTTGCCGGTCTGCGCCGCCGGCGTCCACGCCGGGAGCGGATCGGCGGGATCCCCTGCACCAGCGGGATCAGCGCCTGGCTGTCGTGCAGGTTCGCCCCGGAGATTCCGACGGACAGGGGCAGACCGGTCCGCTCGGTGATCAAGTGGATCTTCGAGCCGTACTTGCCTCGATCGACAGGATTCGGGCCTGTCAGCTCCCCCTTTTCAGAGCCCGCATGTTCACCGAGTCGATCGCGCAGCGGGACCAGTCCAACTCGCCGCGGGAGCCGAGTTCGTCGAGGATCAGGCGGTGGAGCTTGGCCCACACGCGGGCCTTCGTCCACTCGGTGAATCGTCGGTGGGTCGTCGCGCCCGATGGCCCGAACGATGCGGACGGCAGCTGCTGCCACGTGCAGCCCGAGGTCGCCACGAAGACGATTGCGGCCAGCACCTCCCGGTCGCCGTGCCGGCGCTGGCCGCCGCCCTGAGGCCGCGATGGCGCCTCCGGCACCACTCGCTGGAACATCTCCCACAACTCGTCCGGCACCAGCCGCTCAACGATCCCTGCCACGACCGGCAGCTTACCCAGCCAAATGAGATGACATCTCAGACCGTGTCCTACATGGTGATCATTCGTTGGACTGGTCATGGGGCGGGGTACGTGGAGTTGGATTGTTCCGGATGGTCTGTGGGAGATCGCGAAGCCGCTGATCCCGCCGTCGAGAGTGCGGCCGC
>NZ_JAWOAI010000460.1:0-8141 GCF_033194735.1 Streptomyces sp. W16 | reverse complement strand
CGGGCGCCGCCATCCGGAAGCTGCACGACGCGCCCCTGCCGCCCTGGCCCGGCCGGGGAAAGGCCCTCGACGAGTTGACTGCGGAACTCGATGCCGAATGCGAGTCGCTCGTGGCGAACGGTGTCCTGCCCGCCGACCTGGTCGCCCGCAACCGCCAGGTCGCCGGGGCCGCGCTCCGGCCGTGGACCGAGGCGTTCACGCACGGCGACCTGCAGATCGCGCACGTCTTCGTCGACGGCGACGAGGTCACCGGCATCATCGACTGGTCCGAGGCGGGCCCGGGTGACGCCCTGTACGACCTCGCCACCTTCACGCTCGGACACGAGGAGCACCTCGGTGACGTCCTCGCCGGCTACGGCACCGACGTCGACCTCGACGTGATCCGCGCGTGGTGGTCGTTGCGCAGCCTGCTGGCGGTTCGCTGGCTGAGCGAACACGGCTTCGACCCGTTCGCGCCGGGCTGCGAGGTCGACGTGCTGAGATCCCGGATGTGAGGCCGTACGGGCCTGCCGCCACGCCCTTTATCGCGCGGACGTGGACAAGCGGAAGGGCCGCCGGGGTTACCGGCGGCCCTTCCTGTCGGGAAATGTGGATCGAGGGAGTGGATCAGCTGACGTCGGAGGCGTCCAGGCGGTACAGGCCGCTGCTCGTGCTCGTGCTTGTCGAGGAAGTCGACGAACTGGAGCTGTACGCCGAGGACTTGACGGCCGTGCCGTGTGCCTTGACCCAGGTCGCGATCGCGGAGTTCGTGCCCTGGCCGCCGTCGCTGCTGACGATGATGTAGTGCAACTTGCCGGACTTCACCAGGGACTTGAGCTTGGCGAGGGTCATCGCGTTGTCGCTGCCGGACCAGCCGCCCATGGAGATCACGGGCTGACCCGACTCCAGGATGATCGAGGACGCTGTCTGGTCGGTGGACACCGCCAGCAGCCAAGTCGCGCCGTCCTGGTGCTTCTTGAGGTAGGTGATCATCTCGGACGAGACCTGGGAGCCGCCGCCCATACCGCCACCGGCCTGCTGCGTACCGGACTCGGACGTGGACCCGGACTTGGTGCCCGAGGGAGCCGTACCACCTGACGGCGGCGTGCCCATCTTGCCGGAACTTGAGCCCGAACCGCTGGGCTTCGTACCGGACTTGGTGCCGCTCGGCGCGCCGCCCATGCCGCCACCGCCACCCATACCGCCACCGGTGCTGGGACCGGCCGTCGGGTTGGTGCCGTTGGTCGAGGAGGTCGCCGCCGAGACCGAGTAGGCCGCGGGTCCTGCGAGGAGGGCGACGACCGCGGCGAGGGCCGCGAAGCCCATCAGCCGGTGGCGGTGAGTGAACCGGCCGACCAGCAGGCCGAGTACGGAGGCGATGCCCGCCGCGGCGACCACGATCTCCGCGACCGTGTACACCGTGCCGGAGCCGGACACCCGCTGGAGCAGGACGACCGCCCAGACGGTGCTGGCCGCGATGCCGACCGGCAGCACCCAGGCCCACTTCGCCGCCGAGCCCTCACGGAAGGCGCGGTACAGCAGCACCCCGCCCGCACCGGCCAGGGCCGCGATACCGGGCGCCATGGCGGTGACGTAGTACGGGTGGAAGGTGCCCTCGGCCAGCGAGAAGGTCAGGAAGTGGAAGACGAACCAGCCGCCCCAGAGCATCAGCGCCGCGCGCTTGGCGTCGGTGCGGGGAGCGCGTCCGCGCAGCACCAGACCGGCGACGAGCGCGATCGCGGCGAAGGGGATCAGCCAGGAGATCTGGCCGCCCATGATCTCGTTGAACATCCGGTACAGGCCCGAACTGCCGCCGAAGCTGGCCCCGTTGCCCTGCGAACCGACCGAGGAGCTGGCGCCGAAGATGCGGCCGAAGCCGTTGTAGCCGATGACCAGGTCCCACACCGTGTTGTCGGTCGAGCCGCCGATGTAGGGGCGGGAGGAGGCGGGGATCAGGTCGACGATCACCATCCACCAGGCGCTGGAGACGATCAGCGCGACGGTGGCGACGGCGAGGTTGCGGATGCGCTTGCCGAGGGAGACGTTCGTGGCCCAGAGGTAGACGAGGAAGAACGCGGGCAGGACGACGTACGCCTGCATCATCTTGGTGTTGAACGCGAAGCCGATCGCGACCGCCGACCACACCAGCGGCATCAACTTCCCGTTGCGGACGGCCTTCAGGAGGGCCACCGCGCCGAGCATCATCAGCAGGACGAGGATCGGGTCCGGGTTGGTGTCGCGGGTGATGGCGACCGTGATCGGGGTGAGGGTGAGGACGAGCGCCGAGATGGTGCCCGCGACCGCGCCGAAATCGCGCTTGACGCTCCGGTACAGCAGGGCCACCGAGCCGGTGCCGGCCGCGACCATTGGGAGCATCAACTGCCAGGTGCCGTAACCGAATACGCGGGCGGAGAGGCCCATCACCCACAGCGCGAACGGTGGTTTGTCGACCGTGATGAAGCTGCCGGAGTCGAGCGCGCCGAAGAAGAACGCCTTCCAGCTCTTGGTGCCGCTGTAGACGGCCGCGTCGTAGAAGGTGTTGCCGGTGATCGAGGTCAGGTTCCAGGCGTAGAGCGCCGTGGCCAGCAGCAGGATCGCCCAGAGGGCCGGGCGGGCCCAGCGCGGGTCGTCCTCCGGGCCCGTGAAGAGCCTTCTGGCACGGGCAGCGACGCCGCCGTCGGCGGGCGGTCCCGCCCGGTGCGAGCGCCGGGCGTCTTCCTGGCTGGGGGGCGGGGCGAGGGTCGTCATGACGCGTACTCCAGGTGTTCCGCGGAAGAGGCGGGCGCCCCGACGGGCAGGACAGGGGTGGTGGTGCGGGTGCGGTGGGGTACGGCGGCGATGCGGGCGCGGCCGGTGATCGTCTGCTTGAACATGCGGCGCATGCCCTTGAGGTCGTCGAGGGCGGTACGGACGATGTCGACGCGGCTGTCGGGGTCGTCGATCCAGTCGACCGGGACTTCGTGAATGCGGAGCTTGTTGCGCTGGGCGAGGACGAGGAGTTCGGTGTCGAAGAACCACGCGGTGTCCTCGATGTGCGGGGCGAGCGCCCGGAACACCTCGGTGCGGACGGCCTTGAAGCCGCACTGCGCGTCCGAGAAGCGGGCCGCGAGACCTGCCTTGAGGAGGAGGTTGTAGGAGCGGGAGATGAACTCGCGCTTGGCGCCGCGCTGGACCGCCGACTGCCGGTGCAGCCGGCTGCCGATCGCCACGTCGCTGTGGCCGGACAGGAGCGGGGCGACCAGGGGCAGGAACCCTTCGAGGCCGGTGGACAGGTCGACGTCCATGTACGCGACCACGTCCGCCTCGGAGCGGCTCCACACGTGCTTCAGCGCACGGCCCCGGCCCTTGGCGTCGAGGTGTACGGCGTGCACGTGCGGCAGCCGCTGGGTGAGGTCGAGCGCCGCCTGCCAGGTGGCGTCGGTGCTCGCGTTGTCCGCCACGGTGATCGTGAACGGGAACGGGAAGGACGATTCGAGGTATGCGTGGAGACGGCCGACACTGCCGGCGAGGACGTGCGCCTCGTTGTAGACCGGCACCACGATCTCGACCGACCGCTGCCGGGCGCCTCCCGCGTTCTGTTCGTTCATGACGGTGACGATCCGGCTGCTGTCTGTGCGGTCACTGAGCCTTCACTGAGCGGCTGATGAGAATCAGCGGACTCACAGGAAGGGCACAGCAGATCCGCGTCGAACCCCCAGGAAGCGGCACCCAAAACCCCTCAGGTGCCCGCCAAGTTCCCGCAACACAAGCCGTCTAGACTCTCCCCTCAACGGCCTGAGACAGCGGCCAGGAACGGGCAGTTTCTGCCAAATCCGAAGGGTATTCGGCGCTTTGATACGGATAGATTCAGTCACCAAGCGGTACCCGGACGGCACGGTGGCGGTCGACCGGTTGTCCTTGGACATACCGGACCGCTCGATCACCGTCCTCGTCGGCCCTTCGGGCTGTGGCAAGACGACGACCCTGCGCATGATCAACCGGATGATCGACCTCAGCGAGGGCCAGATCCTCCTGGACGGCGCCGACATCACCAAGCAGCCGGTCAACACCCTGCGCCGGTCCATGGGCTACGTCATCCAGAACGCCGGACTCTTCCAGCACCGCACGATCGTCGACAACATCGCCACCGTGCCCCGCATGCTCGGCTGGGGCAAGGAGAAGGCCAGGGCGCGGGCCACCGAACTCATGGAGCGGGTGGGCCTCGACGCCTCCCTCGCCAAGCGGTACCCCTACCAGCTCTCCGGCGGCCAGCAGCAGCGCGTCGGCGTCGCCCGCGCCCTCGCCGCGGACCCGCCGGTGCTGCTCATGGACGAGCCGTTCTCCGCCGTCGACCCCGTGGTCCGCAAGGGCCTCCAGGACGAACTCCTGCGCCTCCAGGACGAGTTGGGCAAGACGATCGTCTTCGTCACCCATGACATCGACGAGGCCATCAAGCTCGGCACGATGGTCGCGGTGCTGCGTACCGGCGGCAAGCTGGCCCAGTTCGCCCCGCCCGCCGAGCTGTTGTCCGACCCGGCGGACGCCTTCGTCGAGGACTTCCTCGGCGCCGACCGCGGCATTCGCCGCCTGTCCTTCTTCTCCTCCGCGGGCCTCGACCTCAAGACGTCTCCCATCGTCGCCGTCGACTCCACCGCCGAGCAGATCGCCGAACGCACCACACCCGGCGTGCCGTACCTCCTCGTCACCGACCTGGACGGCAGGCCGCTCGGCTGGAGCGAGCCCGGCGCGCTCACCGCCGGAGCCGTCGACATCGCTCAACTCCTCGCGTACGGCCGCCCGTTCGCGGCCGGCAAGGACTCCCTGCGGGCCGCGCTCGACGGCTCCGTGCTGTCGCCCACCGGCTGGGCGGTCGGCGTGGACGACACCGGCCGGGTCGTGGGCGTCGTATCGCAGCAGGCCGTGGGCGAGGCGATCCGGAGCGCGCACGCGGCGCTGCGGCCGGGCACGAAGGTCGCCGGATGAACGACTGGTTCCGCATCCCCAGCGACCTCCAGAACACCTACTTCGGCCTGATCGGGCTGCATCTGCGCGAGGCCGTGATCCCGGTCCTCGTCGGCCTGCTGGTCGCGCTGCCCATCGCCCAACTCTGCGTGCGGCTGCGCTGGTTGTACCCGCCGGTGCTGTGGGTGACGACAGTGCTGTACGCGATCCCCTCGCTGGCCTTCTTCGTCGTCCTCATCGACTACACCGGGCAGACCGAGACCACCGTGATGATCCCGCTCGGCGTCTACAGCCTCGTGGTGTTCGTCCCGGCGATCGTGGACGGCGTCCGCTCGGTACCGCAGGAGACCATGGACGCGGCCACCGCGATGGGCCTCGGGCCCGTACGCCGGTATCTCCAGGTGCAGTTGCCGATCGCCGTGCCCGCGATCATCGCCGGCCTGCGGGTGGCGACCGTGTCCAGCATCTCCCTCGTCAGCGTCGGCATGCTGATCGGCAACCAGGGCGCGCTGGGCAACCTGCTCAACGACGGCCAGATCTACCACCAGCCGCGCCTGATCTGGCTCTCCGTGATCACCACGGCCGTCCTCGCCATCGTCGTGGACGCCGTCCTGGTCGCCGTACGCCTGCTCCTCACGCCCTGGATGCCGCGCGGCACCCGCAAGGCCCGGCCCGCAGCGGCCGAACCCGTACTGGAGGACGCAGCCCGGTGAACGTACTCCACTACATCAACCTGTTCTTCAGCGACAGCACCCACTGGCACGGCTACGACGGCATCCCCACCCGGCTGCGCGAGCACGTCCAGTACTCGTTGATCGCGCTCGCCATCGCCGCCGCCATCGGCCTCCCCGTCGGCCTGGTGACGGGCCACACCGGACGCGGCGGCAACACCCTCTCGCTCATCGCCACCGCCGCCCGCGCACTGCCCAGCTTCGGCCTGCTGGTGCTGATGTTCGTGCTGATCGGCTTCGGCCTGGTCCCGGTGATGATCCCGCTGGTCGTCCTCGCCGTACCGCCGATCCTGGTCACCACGTACGAGGCGATGCGTTCCGTCGACCCGTCCCCGGTCGACGCCGCCCGCGGTATGGGCATGAACGAGACGAACATCCTCTTCCAGGTGGAACTGCCGGTCGCGCTCCCGCTGATCCTCAGCGGCCTGCGCTCGGCCGCCATCCAGATCGTCTCCACCGCCACCATCGCGGCCTACGTCAGCCTCGGCGGCCTCGGCCGCTACATCATCGACGGCCTCTACCAGCGGAACTACGAGAAGGTCGTCGGCGGAGCCACCCTGGTCGCCGGCATGGCCCTGGTGACGCTGGGGCTCTTCTGGGGCATCGCGCGGCTCGCGGTGTCGCCGGGGGTTCGTAGGAGCAACTGAGCCTCGTGAACAAGGGAGTTGGGGAGGGCTCAGGCCCTCCCCAACTCCCTTCTGTTGCCGTCAGTTCTCCGAGCGCGCCAGCGCCAACTCCAGTACGACCAGCAGCGCGTCCCGCACCGAGCCGCGCTCGCGTGCGTCGAAGGCGATGACCGGGACCCGTTCGTTGACGTCGAGCGCCCAGCGGACCTCGTCGAGGGAGTGCTCGATCTTACCGTCGAAGGCGTTCAGGGCGACCGCGAACGGGATCTGCTTGTGCTCGAAGTAGTCGACCGCGGCGTAGCAGTCGTCGAGCCGGCGGGTGTCGACGATGACGAGACCGCCGACCGCGCCCTCCACGATGTCGTCCCACATGAAGCCGAACCGGTCCTGCCCGGGCGTACCGAACAAGTACAGCTTCAGGGTGGGGTCGATGGTGATGCAGCCGAAGTCCATCGCCACCGTGGTCGTGGTCTTGCGCGGGGTGTGGGACAGGTCGTCCACGCCCGCCGCGACCTCGGTGATCGCGGCCTCGGTGGTCAGCGGCTCGATCTCGGAGATCGCGCCCACGGTGGTGGTCTTGCCCACGCCGAAGCCGCCCGCGACGACCATCTTCACCGGCAGCGGCGGTCGTACGACGGTCTGCGCAGCCGCACCGCGGGCGACCGGTTCAGTCGGTGTCACGGAGTACTCCCCGGGAGTTGGGGATGGCGCGGAGGCCATCGATGACCCTGCGCAGGACGGTTGCGTCATGGGTGATGTCGGAGTTGGGCACGTGCACCGTCAACTGCCCGGCGGCGCGCAGGTCCTCGGCGAGGACACGCACCACGTTGAGGTGCAGCCGCAGCCGGGCCGCGATCTCCGCGAGGGACTGCGGCTGCCGGCAGGCGGCGACAATGTCGTGCTGCTCGAAGGAGAGCCGGTCGAGCACGTCGAGCCCGGCGGCCGTGGCCACCACCTGGGTCTCGACGGGGATCGGCCGTCCGGAGTCGGCCGCGCCCGCGCCCGCCACCCGGCCGGCGGTCACCAGGAACGGCCGTACGGCGGAGGGTGTGCGCACCGGATCGCGATCCGGGGGTGTGGCCCCGTCCGCGCCGGCACCGCTCGGAGTGCGGCCGTCGGGCATGAGTGGCTGTTCCTCTCTCGACCGGTCGGGGACCGGTCACCGAGCCGAAGCGGCGCCGACGCTGTTCTTCAGCTGGAGCACCAGCTGGGGGTTGAGCGCGGAACCGGCACGGTTGGCGAACAGCGTCATCTCGTAGGCGATGTTGCCGAGCTTGGCCTCCTTGTCGGTGACGACGCCGAGGACGGCGCCGCTGCCGATCGCGGAGACGAGGACGTGGCCGCCCTCCAGATCGATGATGACCTTGTTCAGGCCGCCGAGACCGTAGTTGCCGGAGGCGCCGGCGGCCAGGCTGGTGATGCCGGAGACGATGGCCCCGAGGCGTTCGGAGTGGGCGTGCTCACGCAGTTCGGCCACGGCGATCAGCAGTCCGTCGGAGGACACCGCGATGGCGTCGACGACACCTGCGGTCTCCGTCGCGAAACGGTTGAGCAGCCAGTTGAAATCGGCCGCCGCTGCCTGCAGTTCGGCCGGCGTGGTGCCTCCCCTGGGAGTTTCACCTGTCGACGTACTCACTGCTCCGCTCCTTTCGGGAGATTGTTCCGGTCGTGCGGGTGGTCCGCGTCCGTGAAGCGCAGGCCTGAGAGGGTGTCGCTGTCCCGGTTGGCCTGCTCGACGGCTGCCTCGAACTCTTCGAGGGCCGAGCGGACGGCGTCCGCGTCGGCGGGCCGGGGGGCCTGCCTGGCGGCTTGCTGGGCGGCGTCGTCGGCGCCCGTACGAAGGGTGGCGCCCTTGACGCGCCGG
>NZ_JAWOAI010000459.1:0-8178 GCF_033194735.1 Streptomyces sp. W16 | reverse complement strand
CGAACCGGTCGACTCCCTGGGGCTGTTGGGCGTGCTCGGCAGGATCGCCGTACGGCTCGGTCTGCCCGTGCCCGCCGAGGCCGCCGACAGCGCGGCGGCGGCGATGACCGAGGTCCTGGCCCGCTGTGCGCAGGGCCGCACGCTCGACCTGTACGACGAACCACTGGCAGGAGGCGTCACCGCATGAGCACCGCACTGCAGCAGGAGAGCGATCCGGCCGCGTACAACCCGGGACCTCGTCCGACGTTCGCTCCGGGACCCGGCGCGCCCCTGCCCGGCCTGCACCAGGCCCTGTCCACCACGGGCTACGCCCTGGTGTGGGGGCGTCCTGTCGACTGGAGTCCCGAACTCCCGGCCGTCAAAGGCCTGTTGGGCAGGGAGTTCACCCGGTACGAGAGGATCGGCAGTCCAGGGCACCGGCACCGGTTCGCGGCCTCGCGGATGCTGCTCAAGCACGCCGCCGCCGCGGCCCTCGGTGCCGAACCCGAGCAGCTCGACCTGGCGCGCAGGCCGGGCGGGCGCCCCTATGTCCGGGGGTGCGACCAGCTGGAGGTGAGCCTCAGCCACACCGGGCAGATGCTGGTGGTCGCCGTGAGCCGGCTGGGCATCGTCGGAGTGGACGTGGAGGCGGCCGACCGGACCGTCCTGGGCAGCCCCGTGGAGCGTGACATCTGCATCGCACGGGAGTCGGAGGCCATCGGCCGGCTGCCCGCCGACCGGCGCAACGCCGCGTTGGTGCGGCTCTGGACGCTCAAGGAGGCGTACAGCAAGGCGCTCGGGTTCGGGATGCGGATGTCGTTCTCCTCGTTCGGCTTCGACCCCGTCGGCGGCGAGGGCCCCGGCCGGCTGCTGAGGGCCGACGGGGTGCCGGTGGAGCAGGGCCAGTGGTGGTTCCAGTCGCATGTGCTCGACGGCGCCTACACGGCGAGCGCCGCGATCTCGCGCAGCGGGCTCGGTGACATCCGCGACACCCAGGCCCGCACGATGCTCGACGGGGACCTCACGGCCACCGTCCTGGCCGCCGCCGCAGACCGCGCCGGAACGGACCCGTCCTCCAGCGGGACGGAATCCGGTCCTGGACGGCAGCCGTGGGCACCTCAGGCCGAGAGCCTGGCCGGTACCCCGTAGCCCGCGGGCTCCGGGAGGTCGAGGGTGGCGCAGCCCGCCAGCATCCTGCCGTGCAACTCCTGCAGCCGGGCCGAGGGTTCGATGCCCAGCTCCTCCACCAGGGTGGAGCGCAGCCGCTGGAAGCTCTCCAGGGCCCGCCAGGTGCTCCCGGAGCGGTAGAGCGCCAGCATCAGCTGCGCCACCAGGCTCTCCTGCATCGGGAACCGGGCGACCAGCATGCGCAGTTCGGCGACGATCCCGGCGTGCCTGCCGATCGAGAGGTCGGCCTCGATGCGCTGCTCAAGCGTGCGCATCCTGGCCTCCTCCATCCCCACCAGGTCCAGGCCGAGCACGGGCCCCACCGGCACGTCCGCGAGGGCCTCACCGCTCCACAGGCCGAGTGCCCGGGACAGCAGTTCGGCGGCGGCGTGGGCGTCTCCCCGCTCCAGGGCGGCACCGCCCGCGGCCGACTGACGCTCGAACTCCCGCAGATCGCTGTCGTCGGGAGCCGCCCGCAGCAGGTAGCCGCCGTAGCTGGTGACGAGGACCTCCTTGGACGTCCTGGACGGTGTTTCGCCGAGCGCGTTCGCGATCTTCCGGCGCAGTTGCAGGATGTAGGTCTGCAGTGTGGTCGCCGCACTGCGCGGTATGTCCTGACCCCAGATCTCCTCCATGAGAGTGGCAGCGGGTACGACCCGGCCGGCGCGCAGCGCGAGCACGGCGAGGATCTGTCGTGGTTTGCCTGCACTGGGCACGATCGACGTGCCCCGTTCCCGGACCAGTAGCGGTCCGAGCACTTTGATCTCCACAGCGGTACCTCCTCGCGATCCTTCGTCATGGATCGTCACATCGGCCCGCCGCCCGTTCCCAGTGTGCTCGTCACCTTCTGGAGCGTGAACATCTCATGCCCGCGGCATGAGCCATTCACTGTCGCGGTGCCCGCCGCGGCCCGATACTCACAGGAGTTGCTGGAGGTGCTGCGTGTCCCCCGAACCTGAGGTCCCGCGGACCGACCCCGGTACGTTGCCGCTCTGGTCCCTGCGCGAGGAAGTGACCCTCGAAGCGTCCATGGACGGCGAGTTGGTGCTGCGCGACGGCTGCACGACCGAGCCGGTGCGCGACGCGGACCCGGTCCTGTGCGAGGTGCTGCGCCGGATGACGTTCGGACCCGTGCTGCTGTCGAACGTGGACCCGTCGCTGGCCCACCCCGCCATCCGTGAGCCCGGGGCGTGGGAGTGCGGCGCCTCCCCCGTGTGGCCGGTGCTGCACCGGCTCTCGCATCTGGTGGTGCGGAGTCTGGGCACGGACGACAAGAAGGGGCCGCTGCTCTCGGTCTTCACGAAGACACGTGGCACCCTCTTCGATCCGGTCCGGCTGACCGACGGCGATCCCCTCAGGCTCTCGCCGTGGGCCTCCCTGCGCGGCGCGGCGGACGGCGATCCGGTCCTCGAATCGACGCTCGCGCCGTTCCGCGTGGTGCTGCACCGGCCCGAGGCGGCATGGTCCGTACGTGTTCTCGCGCGTCCGGTGAGCCCGGCGACGGTGCTCGCGCTTCCCCTGGCGCCCGCGACGGCGGCGGACATCCTCGCCTATCTGGCCGCCGCCGGGATGACGGAGAAGGCCTGAGGGCACCCCTCAGATCAGCCAGCCCGACTCGCGGGCGATACGGACCGCGTCCACCCGGTTGCGGCCGTTCACCTTGGCGACCACGGTCGTCAGGTAGTTGCGCACGGTGCCCACCGAGAGATGCAGCGTCGCGGCGATCTCCGCGGCCTCGGCGCCGTCCGCGGTGAGTCGCAGAACCTCCAACTCGCGGTCGGTCAGCGGGCTTTCGGGGCCGCCCCAGGCATCCATGGCGAGCTGCGGGTCGATCACCCGCTGCCCCGCGTGCACCCGGCGCACCGCCTGGGCCAGTTCCTTCGGCGGGGCGTCCTTGAGGAGGAAGCCGGAGACCTTGGAGGCCAGGGCCCGGCGCAGGGTGCCGGGGCGGCCGAGGCTGGTGAGGATCAGGCACCGGCACTCCGGGAGCCGTTCGTGCAGTTGGGCGGCGGCGCTGAGACCGTCCAGGCCCGGCAGGTCGATGTCGATGATGGCGACGTCCGGCCGCTCTTCCAGGGCCGTCGGCACGATCGCGTCTCCGCGCTCCACGTCGGCGACGACCACGAAGTCGCTCTCCAGCTCCAGCAGGGCCACCAGAGCGCCCCGGATCATGTGCACGTCCTCGGCGAGCATGATGCGTATCAAATCGTTCCTCCTGGTGAAGGCCGGGGCCGCTCGCGCTCTTCGTACAGCCACCGATCGTAGCCTCGCCGCGGTGCCGGTCCGGCCGGGTTCGACCGTCCCTCGATCCAGGGCGGTCACGGTTGCCGTCGTACCCACGAGCGGATCAGGAGACGGCTGTGACAGTGCTGCGGACCGAGTCGGAGCCCCGGCTTGAGGAGATCGCGGACCAGGTCTTCGCGTACGTCCAGCCGGACGGGGGCTGGTGTCTCAACAACGCGGGAGTGATCGTGTCCGGCGGCGAGAGCGCCCTCATCGACACGGCGGCGACCGAGGCCCGTGCCCTCGCGCTGCGGAGCGCCGTGCGCCGGGTGTCCCCGAGGGCGCCGCGGACGGTGGTCAACACCCACTTCCACGGCGACCACACCTTCGGCAACTTCGTCTTCGCGCCCGAGGCCGTGGTCGTGGCGCACGAGCGCACCCGGACGGAGATGGCCGGGGCCGGCCTGCATCTGACCGGACTGTGGCCCGACGTCGAATGGGGTGAACTCTCGCTGGCGCTGCCTTCGTTGACGTACGAGAAGCGGATGACGCTGCATGTCGGCGAGGTCACCGCGGAGCTGCTGCATCTGGGCCCCGCCCACACCACGGACGACACCGTCGTGTGGCTGCCCCGGGAGCGTGTGCTGTTCACCGGCGACCTGGTGATGTCGGGGGCGACCCCGTTCTGTCCGATGGGTTCGGTGTCCGGCTCGCTCGAAGCCCTCGTGGAAATGCGGAAGTTCGGCGCGCGGACCGTGGTGACGGGGCACGGCCCGGTCGCCGGGCCCGAGCTCCTCGACCGGGCCGAGAGCTATCTGCGCTGGCTGCAGACGCTGGCGCGGGACGGACTGGCGGCGGGGCTCAGCCCGTTGGAGGCGGCGCGGGAGACCGATCTCGGCGAGTTCGCCGAACTCCTCGACTCCGAGCGGCTGGTGCCGAACCTGCACCGGGCGTACGCGGAGGCGCTGGGCGGGGTGCCCGGCGAACGGATGGACATCGGGGCGCTGTTCGGCGAGATGATCGAGTTCCACGGCGGGCTGCCGGTCTGCCACGCCTAGGTCGTGTCCGCGAAGTCCCGTCGCATTGAGGGAGCGAGCCGGGCGTCGCGGGGCAGGCGGGACTTGGCGGACACGGCCTGGGCGGCACGCCGTCAGTGGCGCCGCCCGAAGCGGGCCTCCCCGACCCCGGGGAGGCCCGCTTCGCTGTCGTACGGCGGCGGGGTCAGCCGGGCGTGCCCGCCAGCTCCGCGGCCGACTCCCAGACGCTGTAGGCGCGTTGGTGGTAGAGCAGCGGCCTGCCGGCGAACACCTCCGCGCCCTCCACCCGGCCGATCAGGATCCAGTGGTCACCGGCCTCCACCCGCTGCACGACCGTGCACTCGGCGTGGCCGAGCGCGATGCCGCTCAGCACGGGCGCGCCGCGGGCGACCTCGGAGGGGCGCCAGGTGTGTCCGGCGAACTTGTCGGCCGCCTTTCCCGCGAACCGCTCCGACGCGTCCTGTCCGCCGTCCGCGAGGACGTGCACGACGAAGGCACCGGAGTGCTGGAGGGCCGGCAGGCTGCGTGACCCCTTGTCGACACAGACCAGCAGCAGCGGCGGGTCGACCGACACCGCGGACACCGCGTTGCAGGTGAACCCGCGGGGCTCACCCGCCCCGTCCAGCGTCGTCACGATCGAGACCGTCGTCGGGAAGGAGCCGAAGAGCTCCCGGAACCGTCCTGCGTCCACGGCCATTGAGCCTCACCGTCGCTTTCTCCGTCCGGCTCGCACGGCGGGGTGCCGCGCCTGTCGCACGAGCATCGGCGAGTCGGGTGGAGACCCGCTGGATGCCAACTGGAGGTGAGCGGGCCGGAGTTCAGGCGATCGGCTCCGACTCCTGCACGGCCACGGGCCCGACCGGTCGCAGCGGGGCCTCGGCGAGCACCTCGAAGCAGCCGTCGTCGCGGACGGACGCGATCAGCGAGCCGCCGACGTCACCGAGGCGCACGGCCAGATTGCCCAGGCCGGTCCCACGGTGCGGGGACGGATCGCGCCTGCCGGGGTCCACCCCGTCGTTGACCACGGACAGCATGGCGCGATCGTCCTGTTCCCAGGCCTTGATCGTGCAGTACCGGACCTCGCTGTGGCGCAGCACGTTGGTGATGCCCTCGCGCAGCACCGTGGCGAGGACGGTGTCCACCTGGGGGGCGAGCGGCCCCAGTTGGATGGCGACCTCCACCACGACCTCCGCGGCGCTGAGCACCGAGCCGGCCGACGTGGCCTCCTGGGAGAGCGACATCTTCCGGTATCCGCTGGCCACCATGCGTACGTCGGCCAGGGACTGGCGCGAGATGGTGAGCACCGTGCCGATCTCGTCCCTGGCCCGCTCCGGGTGGCTGAGCACGAGGCGGTGGATCAGCTCGCTCTTCAGCGTGATGGCGGAGAGGCTGTAGCCGAGGAGGTCGTGCAGGTCGCGGGCGAAGCGCAGACGTTCGTTGGCCACGGCGGTGCGGGCCAGCTCGCCCCGGGTGGCCTGGACGCGGACCACGAGCTCGGTGAGCCAGGTGAACCCGTACACGACGAGGCCGCACAGCAGAGTCGATTCTGCGTAGTAGGCGCTGTCGTACAGGGGTTCGCCCTCCGCCATCGGCAGACACAGCATGGTGAGTCCGATGCACCCGTACAGGCTCCAGCCGATCCAGGTCGGCAGGAGCAGCAGCACGGAGCCGGCGAGGAAGCCCGCCATCGCGCCCCACTCGGAGCGGAAGAAGAACAGCGGCACATAGGTGAGCGCGGCCTGCAGCCCGAGGGTCAGCAGTTTGGCGCGCCCCGACGCGCGGGCGGCACCCGCCGCGGAGTGGCGGAGCTGCAGGGCGAATATCAGCCCCAGACTCACCAGGCCGATGACCAGCATGTACGGGCGCATGGTCTCGCGGGTGATGTTCAGAATGGTGATCAGCAGAAAGCTGAGCAACACCGCGATCAGCATGGCGCGGGCGAGCCGAGGGGCGGGGATGCCGCCCGCCGCACCCGGCCCGCCGTCCGGAAGACGCGCCGACTCGGCAGCGTCCTCCGGTGGTTCGTACGGTGACGACTCGCCCGGCACGATCCGGCGCGCGGTCCTGCTTGACACGTAGGTACCCCCCAAGTACGGCTACAGCCGCACCGAATCATACGGAGGTCATGTCAAGACGCGGCCAAAAATCTCCCCATGAATGCACCGCACGAGCGCCCGCTCAGACGAACAGCGGTACGGGGTTGAGCCGCTCATAGGGGGTCGGTGCGTCGAGCCGGCCGGTCCGGACCGGCGCGTCGTACAGCCGCCCGGGGGCGAATCTGGCCCAGAAGTGCCGTAGGCCGGGGACGATCACCTTGACCACCGGGAGGCCGATGTCGGGCCGGGTCTGGTCGAGCACCAGGAGTTCGAGTCCGTGGCGCCGGGTCAGGGCGAGAATGTCCGCGACGTCGTCGGCGAGGTCGGCGCGCGGGACGTAGGACCAGTGCTCCGGGGAGCGCGGTGCCTGCCGTGGATCGGCGCGCAGATAGGGCTGGTTGGCGATCGTGGCCCGTTCCCACCAGGAGCGCGGCTCGGGGTCGGTGAGGGTGTAGCCGGTGCCGTCGGGCCGTGCCCCGGCCGCGGCGGGCAGCAGTTGGGCCATCTCGGTCAGCGCGCGGCGCAGGGCGACCTCGGGGTCGAAGTGGGCGCCGAAGCCGAAGACGACGTCCTCGGCGGGTTTGTCGGTGCGGCGGGAGAGCGCGGCCACCACCGGGATGCCCAGGTCGGAGGTGAGGTCGAGCGCCCAGACCTCGCGGTTGAGGAGCCGGCAGCCGTCCTTGACGCGCTCGACCCACGGGGCGCCGAAGGCATCCAGGTCGAGGGCCGCGTGGCGGGTCCTGTTGTACCACCACAGGGCGACGGCGTCGCGCTCCACCAGCTCCAGGAAGCCCTGGACCAGGGCATCTTCGAGGCTGGATCCGGCAGCGTTGCCGTTGGAGTCCGCGCACACCGAGTCGGGGCCCGCCTCCGCCGCGTCGAAGTAGAGCAGGGACGTGGGCAGGAGCCGGTGGGTCTGTTCGGTGAGCGACCAGACGGGCGTCCAGTCCGTGGGCCGGTCGACGTCGAAGGGCCTGGGCACGTACTGGAAGTGCGACCGCGTACGGTTCCACGCCTCGCGGTCGCGGTACTGGCGGGGATCGTAGAGCTGGCAGGCGTTGGGATGCAGGGCCGCCTCCCCGAGCGCGCGGAACGTGTCGCGGACGACGGGCTCGTCCCCGTGCAGCGATCCGCTGTACCGCTCGACCGCCTCGCCCAGCGCGCTCGCCCTCGCCTCTTCGGGGCTGAGCCCCTTGCCGCCGCTCAGGCTCCGCAGCCCGGCCCGCAGTCCGGCGAGCGTACGGGAGTCGACGGCCAGGTTCTGCCCGGACAGATAGCAGTCGACGAACCCGGGGCCCGACGGGTCGCGCCGTACGTCTCGTACGATCCCGGTCACGGGGCCCACCAAATGGCCGTAGGTTTCCAGGAGTTGACCCGGTTCCAGGAAGCGGTGGCCGTTTCCCGTGCGGTGCGCCTTGGGGCGTGACACGGGGGCCACGGGCTCGGCGATCCGCTCGGCGACCAGGCCGGGATCACCGCACTGCGGGCACTGCGGTCTGCGCCGCACCTCGTGTCCGGTGCCGCGCAGGGTGAGCGTGTTGTAGGTGAAGACGGTGTCCTGCCGGTCGTAGCGCATCCCCGCCAGCCACTTGGCGGCTTCCAGGACGGCGATCTGCAGGCCGACGCCGCGTCCGGTCGGGGGCGAGGCCGTGGGCCGGGGTACGGGCCCGGCGAGA
>NZ_JAWOAI010000458.1:0-8196 GCF_033194735.1 Streptomyces sp. W16 | reverse complement strand
CGGAGCGCTTGAGGACCGCGACGCCCTGCGGGCCGATTCCGGCGCCGGGCACCAGGACGGCGACCGGGCGCAGTTCGGCCCAGGCACGGGCGGCCTCGTCGCCGCGCAGACCGACGGAACCGTGCTGGACGACCGTGTAGTCGAGGCGGCTGAGCGCCCACTGGAGATCGTTGATGAACTGGCTGTAGAGGAGTCCCACCTGCATGGGAGGCGCCGGCATCAGCACCATGCGGCTGTGTCCGGCGCGCAGGCTGCGGGCCGCCGCGTGCGGGACGTACCCGAGTTCCTTGGCGGCCTCGTGGACGCGGCGGCGGGTGGGCTCGCTGATCCGTACGGCGCTGGTGTTGTTGAGGACGTAGGAGACGGTCGCGCGTGAGACGCCGGCCAGGCGGGCCACATCGGCGCTCGTGGGGACGGAGCGCGGTGCGGGCGACGGGGCTGCGGGCGTTTTCGGTATCTGCACCATGACGTACGGCATCTTGGCAGAAGCCGGGGGCGGGCAGCGCGGCGGGGGAACGGTCGTCACGACGGCAACATGGTCCGGGATTTTACGAACATGTTCGCCACGAACTTGTTCGGAGCGAACATGTTCGTTACTGTGGAGGCATGACAGCTCGCCCCGACACCCCGCGCAGCCGCCGTGAACGCCCGGCGAAACCCGCCCTGAGCAGGGCGGCGATCGTCGCCGCCGCCGTGGCGGTGCTGCGCGCCGAAGGTCTGCAGAAGGTCACCATGCGGCGCCTGGCCCAGGAGCTCGACACCGGTCCGGCCTCGTTGTACGTGTACGTCCGCAACACCGCGGAACTGCACGCGGCGGTCCTGGACGAACTGCTCGGCGCGATCGGGCCCGTCCCGGCCGAGGGCTCCTGGCGCGAGCGCGTGGAGCGGGTGCTCACCGCGTACACCGCGATGCTCTTCGAGCACCCGAGCCTCGCCCGTTCGGCGCTGACGGCCTGGCCCAGCGGCCCGCACTACCTGAACCTGATCGAGACCCTGCTCGCCCTGCTCGACGAGGGAGGCGTCCCGCCCGCGCAGGCCGCGTGGGGGGTGGACCTGCTGCTCCAGCAGGCCACCGCGACGGCCTGCGAGCACTCGGCCGAAGGCAGCACCCAGGACGACTGGGACGCCCTGGCCGACGCCCTGCGCAACGTCTCCGACCGGACCCACCCGCACATCGCCGCCCGTTCCGGCGAGCTGCTGTCCGGGGCGCACGAGGCCCGCCTGTCCTGGAGATTCCAGGCGCTGATCGCCGGCATCGAGCGGACCGCCGTACCTGAATGACGCTTCCCCTCAACTCCCGCCCTTTTCAAGGAGGTTCACCATGACCACCCCCCACCACCCCATCGCGATCATCGGCGGCGGACTCGGCGGGCTCACGCTCGCCCGGGTCCTGCACGTCAACGGCGTCGAGGCCGCCGTCCTCGACCTCGACGCCTCCCCCGCCGCGCGCACCCAGGGCGGCATGCTCGACATCCACGACGACTCGGGCCAGCCGGCGCTGCGCGCGGCCGGCCTGTACGAGGAGTTCCGCGCGCTGGTCCACACGGGCGGCGAGGCCACCCGCGTCCTCGACCGGGCCGCCACGGTCCTGCTGGACGACCCGGACGACGGCACCAGCAGGCGCCCGGAGATCGAGCGCGGCCAGCTGCGCGACCTGCTGCTGAACTCCCTGCCCGAGGGCACCGTCCGCTGGGGCGCGAAGGTCACCGGCGCCCGCCCGCTGGACGGCGGACGGCACGAGGTGACGCTCGCGGACGGCACTTCCTTCACCACCGACCTGCTGATCGGCGCGGACGGCGCCTGGTCCAGGGTGCGGCCCCTGCTCTCGGACGCGCGGCCCGCGTACACCGGCATCTCGTTCGTCGAGGCGGACCTGCCGGACGCCGACCTGCGGCATCCGGTGAGCGCCGAGGTCGTCGGCGGCGGCATGCTGATGGCGCTCGGCGCGGGCAAGGGCTTCCTGGGACACCGCGAGACCGACGGGAGCCTGCACATCTATGTGGCGCTCGCCGTCCCCGAGGACGAGTTCGACGGCGTCGACTTCACGGACACCGAGGCGGCGAAGGGGTACACGCTCGGGCACTTCGCCGACTGGGACAAGAGCCTGCGGGCGCTGATCGGCGACGCCGACGGGCCGCTGACCCCGCGGCGGATCCACGCGCTGCCGGTCGGACACCGCTGGGACCGGGTGCCCGGGGTCACGCTGCTGGGCGACGCGGCCCATCTGATGTCCCCGTTCGCGGGCGTGGGCGCCAACCTGGCGATGCTCGACGCGGCCGAACTCGGACTCGCGCTGGCCGCGCACCCGGGCGACGCCGAGGCCGCGCTCGCCGCCTACGAGGAGAAGCTGTTCCCGCGCAGCGAGGAGTCGGCGGCGGACTCGGCGGCGAGCGGGGAGCTGATGTTCCGCGACGACGCCCCGCAGGGCATCCTCGACATGTTCGCCTCCTTCGGCTGAGCCGGACTCAGCAGGGCGACGGCGTACCGGTCACACGGGCGACGAGGTCGACCCAGCCGGCCTCAAGGCGCTCCATGGGCATCCCGCACTGCCTGGTCAGATGGTTGATCAGGGCGGGGTCGAGGTAGGCCATGAGCGGCTGGGAGAGCAGTTCGCAGTCGGCGTCCGGCAGGATCTGCCGGAGCAGCATCGTGACGTGGGTGCGCAGCGCCAGGAGCGCGGTGTGGGAGAACCGGCGGGTCGGATCCGGCTGTGCGGCCAGTTGCAGGTCCAGCTGCTCCGCCGAGCGGTACAGGACCGCCACACCGAACGCCCGCAGCCGCTCGACCGGCGGGGCTCCGGGGCCCAGCGGCGGCGGTCCGCCCATGAAATCCGCCTGGAGTGTCTTCGCCGAGTGGTCCAGCAGGGCCATCAGCAGGCCGGTGCGGTCGCCGAAGCGGCGGAAGACGGTCCCCTTGCCGACCTGGGCCGCGCCGGCCACGGCCTCCATGGTGACGCCGGCCACCCCGTGCTCCGCGATCAGCCGGGCGGCGGCCTCCAGCAGCTTGGCCCGGTTGCGGGCCGCGTCGGCGCGCAGGCACGGCTCGTCGGTGAAGGAGCGGACCTCCAGCAACTGGGGTTCGCTTATGGACTCCTCGGGCTTCGGAAAGGGTGGCAGGGCGCTGGACATGAAGACAGCGTAAAGCACCGGGAACAAAACTGGACCGCGGTCCGCTTAGGCTGGTACAACTTCTAAACGGACCTCGGTCCGGATCGTTACAACAGTGTTTCAGCCCCCCTTGGAGTCCCCATGTCTGTTCGTATCCTCGCGCTCGTCGGCAGCCTGCGTGCCGGCTCGCACAACCGCCAGCTCGCCGAGGCCGCCGTGAAGTTCGCGCCCGAGGGCTCCGACATCGAGATCTTCGAGGGTCTCGCGGACATCCCGTTCTACAACGAGGACATCGACGTCGAGGGCGACGTCCCGGCCGCCGCCGCCAAGCTGCGCGCCGCCGCCGGTGCCGCGGACGGGTTCCTCTTCTTCTCCCCCGAGTACAACGGCACCATCCCGGCCGTCCTGAAGAACGCCATCGACTGGCTGTCCCGCCCCTACGGCGCCAGCGGCTTCGGCGGCAAGCCGGTCGTCGTGGTCGGCACCGCCTACGGCCAGTTCGGCGGCGTGTGGGCGCAGGACGAGGCCCGCAAGGCCGTGGGCATCGCCGGCGGCAAGGTGATCGAGGAGCTCAAGCTCTCGATCCCCGGTTCCGTGACCCGCTTCGCCGAGACCCACCCGTCCGAGGACGCCGAGGTCGTCACCCAGCTGACCGAGGTCCTCACCCAGCTGAAGGGCCACGCGGGCGAGGCCGTCGCCGCCTGATCGAGGCACCCCGCTTCACCGTCGAAAGGGGCCGGAGTCCACAGGAACTCCGGCCCCTTTCACGTCGGTTCGGGTCAGTCCAGTCCGGCCAGGCGCGGCACCGCGGGCGCCACGAACCGCTCGATCCACTCGGCCGGTTCCCCGGTGCGCGGGCCCAGGATCACCGTGTCGATCCCGAGCTTCGTGAAGCCGGCGATCTCCCGCAGGAAGGCTTCGGTGTCCCCCGTGGTGACCGACTCGCCGGTGTGGACGATCGTCTTGCGGATACGGTCGTAATCGCGCCCCAGCCGGTCGCAGTGCCCGCGCAGCACGTCGAGCTTGTGCCGCAGCTCGTCCGGCGTCGACACGATCAGGTTGCAGGCGTCGGCGTACTGGGCGACCAGCCGCAGCGTCTTCTTCTCCCCACCGCCGCCGATCATGATCTCGGGGTGCGGGCTGCTGACCGGCGCGGGCACGCACAGGGTCTCGGCGAGCCGGTAGTGCTTCCCCTCGAAGGGGCCGTTCGCCTCCGGGTCCCACATCTGCAGACAGATCCGCAGGGTCTCCTCCAGCCGCTCGAAACGCTCCGCGACCGGCGGGTAGGGCACACCGAGACCGTGGTGCTCACGGTCGTACCAGGCCGCCCCGATGCCGAGGGTGGCCCGGCCGCCCGACAGTACGTCGAGGGTGGTGGCGATCTTCGCGAGCAGCCCCGGATTCCGGTACGTCACACCGGTCACCAGCGCGCCGAGGCGGACCGTGGAGGTGTTGCCGGCCAGGAAGCCCAGCGTCGTGTAGGCCTCCAGCATGGCGTCCTCGGCACCGCCGTTGAACTCCATCTGGAAGTAGTGGTCCATCACCGAGAGCCAGCTGACGCCCGCCGCCTCGGCCGCGGCGCCCGCCGAGGCCAGCTCGGGCCCGACCGCCGCGGGCCCTCCGGGATGGTTGAACCGGTTGATGTGCACACCGACCCGCATGTCCGACTCCGTTTCGCAGTTCGCCCGGACCTTCGCCGTCTCCCGTGACGGTAGGTCTTCGAGCGTTCTCGAAGTCAAGCGTTCCGCGTGCGGGGCATCAGCTCTCAGGCGGCGAAGCCGGGTGGATAGCCCTCCGGGCCCAGGCCCAGGTAGAGGTCGTTGAGGCGGGTGTTGGCGGGCAGGTCGAGCGCGGTGAGGATCAGCCCGGCGACCTCGTCCGGCTGGTTGAGGGTCTCCGGCTGGTACGGGAAGCCGAAGCCCTCCCGCACGGCCCGCTGCATGGGTGTGGCCACGCACGCGGGGAAGACGGATGTCACGCGTACGCCGTTGCCCGCCTCCTCGCCGCGCAGCGACTCCGCCAGCGCCTTGAGGCCGAACTTGCTCGCGGCGTAGGCCGACCAATAGGGCTTGGCGGTCGGGCCCGCCCAGAAGTTGAGGAAGACGACGTGGCCGTGGGCCGCGCGCAGCGCCGGCAGGGTGACGCGGGTCAGCTCGGCCGGGCCGGTGAGGTTGACGGCGAGCTGGCCCGCCCAGGAGTCGGGGGTCGCGTGCTCCAGGCCGGCGAGGTGGATGACTCCCGCCGCGTGGATCACCGCGTCGAGCCGGTCGAGGCCGGCCTCCCGCACCGCGGGCTCGATGGAGGCGGGGTCGGTGAAGTCCAGCACGAGCGGGCGGGCGTCGAGCCGCTTGAGCTTCTCCGCGTCGCGGCCCACGGCCACCACCTCGTCGCCTCGTTCACGCAGCAGGCGTACGAGTTCGGAGCCGATGCCACCGGTCGCGCCGCTGACCATGATCAGTGCCATGTCCGCTGCCTCTTCCTCACTGGTCCGACGGGAAACGGGGGAACGTGTTCAGTTCGAACACGTTGAGCGCGTCGGCACCGCTCTCGTAGGTGCCCTCGGTCAGCAGCTCGCGCGTCGCGCGGTCCGCCGCCGTGTAGGCCACCTGCGCCAGCGCGGTGCCCACGCTGATCCTGCGTACGCCGGTCGCCCTCAGCTCGGCGACGGTGGGGCCGCCCGGCCACGCCATGACACTGATCGGCAGCGGTGCCTCGGCCACCAGGCGGCTCAGGGTGCCCGGGTCGAGGAGCAGCGGCACGAACAGCACGTCGGCGCCCGCCTCGGCGTAGGCCTTGGCACGCTCCAGCACGAGGTCGAAGCGTTCGTCCGGCTCGCCCACCTGGGCCATGTACACATCGGTGCGGGCGTTGATCACGAGGTCGGGCACGCCGGCGTCGGCGGCAGCCGCGCGGGCCGCCGCGATCCGTTCGGCCTGCGCGGACGGGGCGATCAGACGCTCCCCGTCCGAACCCGGGGCGTCCTCCAGATTGACGCCCACGGCGCCCGCCCGGGCGACCGCGTTGACAGTGAGGGCCACGTCCTGGGCGGTCGGGCCGTAGCCGGCCTCGATGTCGGCGGTGACCGGGATGTCCACGGCACCGGCGATCCGGCCGACCGCCGCGGCCATCTCGTCCCGGGTCAGCCGTTGGCCGTCGGGGCGGCCCAGGGACCAGGAGACGCCGGCGCTGGTGGAGCCGACGGCGGTGGCGCCGGCGCGTTCCATCACCACGGCGCTGCAGGCGTCCCAGGCGTTGGGCAGCACGAGCAGCTCACCCTCGGCGTGGAACGAACGGAACAGGGTGGCCTTGGCGTTGAGGGGGTGTGCCATGGCGGATACCTCGGCAATCGTGCGGTCGGTGTGCGGATGCGGGGGCGGTGCGGGTCAGGCCGGGAGGTCGACGTCCGTGGAGAGCGCGACGTCCTTCTGCTCCTCCAGTTCGCCGAGCCTGCGGCGAAGGGCGTCCTGGACGAGTGCGAACGCGTCGCTGCCCAGGACCAGCCGCAGCGGGGCCCGCTCCTGGTCGGCCAGGTCGGCGACGGCACGGGCGACCTTGCGCGGGTCGCCGGGGGCCGGGACCGCGCCGTGCTCGATGGCCTGGCGGACCAGCGCGGCCGGGGTGTCGGCGTAGGCGTCCAGCGGTACGGCCGAGTCTCCGCTGCGACCGGCGAAGTCGGTGCGGACGGTGCCGGGTTCGACCAGCGTGACCTGGACACCGAACGGCTCGACCTCGGAGCGCAGGGCCTCGAAGAAGCCTTCCACGCCCCACTTGGACGCGTGGTAGAGGCTCAGGTGCGGCAGCGTGGTCAATCCGCCCACGCTGGAGATCTGCACGAACCGGCCGCCGCCCTGGGCGCGCAGCTGGGGCAGCACGGCGCGGGCCAGCCGGATGGGGCCGAGCAGATTGGTGCCGAGCTGCCGCTCGATCTGCTCCTCCGTGACCTCCTCGGCGGCGCCGAACAGGCCGTATCCGGCGTTGCTGACCACCACGTCGATGCGCCCGAACGCGGCCCGGGTCCGCTCCACCGCCCGTGTGATGCCCTCGGGGTCGGTCATGTCCAGGGTGAGCGGCAGCAGCCGGTCGCCCGCGGCCTCGGCGAGCGGGGCCAGTGTCCCGGGCGTACGGACCGTGGCCGCGACCCGGTCCCCGCGCTCCAGCACGGTTTCGGCCAGGGCACGCCCGATGCCGGTCGATGTGCCCGTGATCAACCATGTGCGGTCCGGCATCTTCGAAGCCTTCCTGTGCGTTGCCGCCTGTCTGACTGGCATCTGCATGCTGCCATACAATACGAACGGTCGATCGTGCTTTTTTAGCCTATCAACCGCGCGGCAGCGCGGACCGGCGCCGGGGTGCGCGCAGCGCGCGGAACAGGATCGAGGGCCGCCGCAGCGCATGCGGACCGGTGCGCATGTTCACGACGTCGAGGAACATCCGGTGCACCTCCATGTCCGTGATGCAGCCGTCGATCAGCCGGTCCCGCAGATACAGCTTCGCTTTCTGACTAACCGTCAACTTCCCTGCCACGTGCGGCAGAAGGAGATCCTGCTCGGCCGACGTCTCCCAGGCGTTGTCCACGACGGCGGTGACCTGTTTGAAGTACGGACCGGCCGGCCGGCGCAGGTCGGGAGCGGACCGCAGCCACTGGTCGAGCGCCTCGGCGTGCAGTGCCGCGGCCGTCATGCCCTGGCCGTAGACCGGGTTGAACGAAGCGACGGCGTCGCCCAGCGCGACGAGCCCGGCCGGAAAGCGGCCCAGGAGGTGGAAGTCCCGTCGGACGCTGGCCGGAAAGCGATAGACGGCCACATCGCCGAGCGGCTCACAGTCGCGCACCAGTTCCCGCATCGGCGGCACGTCCGCCGTGCAGCGCGCCACGAACTCGTCGTAGCAGCGTCCCGGCCGGTCGTCGGCGAAGCCCGTCGTCAGGGCGATCCAGCGGCCGTCCTCGACCGGGCTGAGGGAACTGGCACCCGGTTTCCCGGAGCGCAGGGTCCGGGTGGAGTGCGCGGCGCGGACGCCGGCCAGCCGCTGTCCGGGCTCCCGGCGGAAAAGACAGGTCGCGTAGCCGATGTCCGAGCCCACCCGGCGGCGG
>NZ_JAWOAI010000457.1:0-8205 GCF_033194735.1 Streptomyces sp. W16 | reverse complement strand
CCTGGACCTCGGCGAGTCCGGCCGCGGCGGCCTCCGCCTGGACGCCCTCCGCGAGCCGGAGCTTGGCGCGGGCGTCGAGGTCGGCGGACTTCAACCGGGCCTCGGCGAGGGTGAGTTGCTCACCGGCGCGGTGCTTGGCGGCCGCCTCGGCGGCCTCGGCCCCCTTGATGTCCTTGACCAGCTTCTCCTGCGCCTCGGCCTCCGCGGCGATGATCACGGCTTGCCGTGTCCGCTCGGCCTCCTCGACCACCCGCAGCTTCTTGATGGCCTCCTCCTGTTCGGCCACCGTACGGTCCACGGCGATCCGTTCCCGGACCACGTCCGCGACCTCGCGCCGCTCGACCTCGACCTCCTTGTCACGGGCGATCCCGGACAGCGAGGTCTCCCGTTCGCGGGCGATGACTTCGAGGAGCCGGTCCTTCTCGATGCGCTCGTTCTCCACGGCGATGACCCGCTCGCGGTTCTTCTGCGCGACGGCGATCTCGCGGGCCTGGTTCTCGCGCTGGACGCCGAGTTGCTCCTCGGTACGGAGGAACGCGGCCTGCGCGCCCAGCCGTTCCTCCTCCTGAACCTTCGCGGTAGCGGCCTCCTCGCGCGCCCGCAGGACCTCCACCTCACGGCGCTGCTTGATCTCCGCCTCGGCCTGCCGGCGCTCCAACTCCAGGATGGTCTCCCGGGCGTCGACGTTCTGCCGGGTGATCTCCTTCTGCTCGGTGCGCTGGAACTCGTTGGTGCGCACGTGCTCGATCGTCGTCAGCTCGGTGATCTTGCGGATGCCCTGCGCGTCCAGGATGTTCTGGTTGTCGAGCTGGGTCATCGGCGTCTGTTCGAGGAAGTCGATGGCCGCGTCGTCGAGGTGGTAGCCGTTGAGGTCGGTGCCGATGACCTGGATGATCCGGTCCCGGAACTCCTCGCGCTTGGTGTAGAGATCGACGAAGTCCAGCTGCTTGCCGACGGTCTTGAGCGCCTCGGAGAACTTCGCGGCGAAGAAGTCCTGGATCGCCACCGGGTCGCTCGCGGTCTGGGTGCCGATGGCCTGCGCGACCTTGATGACGTCCTCGACGGTCTTGTTGACCCGCACGAAGAAGCTGATGTGGATGTCGGCCCGGATGTTGTCCTGGCAGATCAGACCCTCCCGCCCGGTGCGGCGTATCTCGATCGTCTTCACCGAGATGTCCATGAACTCGGCCTTGTGCAGCACCGGCAGGACGACCGCCCCGGTGAAAGTGACGTCGACCTTCTTCGTCTTGGAGACGATCAGCGCCCGCCCCTGCTCCACCTTCCGGAACAGCCGTCCGACCACAAGCAGCAGGGCGAGCGCGATGAGCAGGACTACGGCGACGAACACACCGATGCCCACGGTGATGGCGTTCATGACATGGGTCCCCAAGGGATGAGAAGGGTGATGAAACGGGCGTGGGCCAACAGGGGTTGACCAACAGGCGTAGGCAACGGCCGTGGGCCAACAAGCGTTGGCGGTCTATCCCGTCTTGCCGGGACCGGTCCTCGGGTCCAGCGCGCTGTCGTAGGGCGCGACCCAGAAGAACTCGCCGGACTCGTCGTAGGCGTAGAGCAGTCCGGTGCTGCCGCCGGCGAGGGCGTCGTTGCCCGTCTGCCGGACCTGGACCACCGCGGCCGAGCCGTCCGCCGCCCTGACCTCGGCCTGCCCGAACCCGTGGTCCACCCGCCCGGTGCGAACGGTGCAGGTCAGCCCGACGAAGTCCAGCCGGGACGGCCCGTGTTCGTCGGGAAACAGGCGGTGCAGGGGCCGTACGAGCAGCTTGGTCGTCTGCCAGGAGACATACCCCGTGCCGATCAGCACGGCAGCCCCGACCAGGACGCCGGCCGGGCCCGAAGGGACCAGCAGCACGCTCGCGCAGAAGCTGATCAGCCAGCCGACGGCGACGAACAGCGAGAAGGCGAAGGTCACCGGGACTCCGCCGAGCCACCGGCCGTCGGAGTGCGCACGGGAGTGGGCGTGAAGGTGGGCGTGCCCGTGGGCGTCGGCCGCGCCGAGCGCGACCAGCAGCCAGTAGAGGACGACCACGACGAGCGCCGCGGTGAAGACGACGGCGGGAAAACCGGTCGCGGCAGCGATGAACGCCCCCATGATCCCGGCCCCCCGTTCCCTTACTCGTCACTCGTCCTTGACATCCGACAGGGACTCGCGGATCGCGGTTCTGGTGCCGGAAACCTGCCGGTGTCCGGCACCCGAACCATCCGTGGTGCTCCCCTGGCGCCATGGTGCACGCGGGGTGCACGCCCGCGCATTGCCGGAACCCGGCAGTGTTCATTAGGGTCTTGATGCCGGTGACGCGCTAAGAAAGCGTCACCAGGGCGTCAAGAAAACAGGGGGCGGCGTTGCCGGAGCGCGGAATACCTGAGCAGTATCTGACGGGGTACGCGCAGCTCCTGGCGGAGGTCGCCGTCACCGGACGCCGCCTGACCCGGGCCGAGTTGGAGGCCCGCCGCACCCTGGGCGAACACGCGGCCGAGGCCGGACACGGACTGCGCGCCCTGGTCAGCGCCCATCTCGCCGCCACCCGCGCGGCCTGGCCGGAGACCCCCAGTTCCGCCGACTGCACACTCGCCGCCGTGCAACAGGTAGTCGACGCCTTCACCGAGGGCTACGAACGCGCCCAGCGTGTCGCCGTACGCCAAGAGGAAGCGGCCCGGCGGGAGTTCATCGACGACCTCCTATACGGCCGCAGCGACCTGGGCCGACTGGCGGAACGCGCCGAACGCTTCGGGCTGCGCCTCTCCCACACGCACGCCGTCGCCGTCGTCCAGGGACCGACGGCCTACGACGAGAGCGCGCCGGTGCCGCGTCAGGTGGAGCGCGCGATGATCAGCCGTTTCGGTGACCGCAACATCCTGCTCACCACGAAGGCCGGCCGGATGCTGTGCGTCGCGCCCGGCGACCAGGACGACATCCTCACCCACTTCGCCAAGCAGTCGTACGCGGCGGCGGAGGGCGCCCGGGTCGCGATCGGCCGACCGCAGCCGGGCGCGGGCGGGATCGTCCACTCGTACGAGGAGGCCCTGAACACCCTCGAACTGGCCGAGCGGCTCACCCTGGAGGGCCCGCTGCTGCGCGCCGCCGACCTGCTGGTCTACCCCGTGCTCACCCGTGACCGGCAGGCCATGGCCGACCTGGTCCTCGACGCGCTGGGCCCGCTCACCAAGGCGCGCGGCGGCCCGCGTCCCCTGCTGGACACACTCTCGACGTACTTCGACTGCGGCTGCGTGGCCGCGGAGGCCGCCCGGCGACTCTCCCTGAGCGTGCGCGCACTGACCTACCGTCTGGAACGCATCCACCAGCTCACCGGCGCGGACCCGGCGGACCCCGGCCAGCGGTACACGCTCCAGACGGCGGTCATCGGCGCACGCCTGCTGGACTGGCCGGACAAGGAGTTGTGAGGCGGGGCGCCGGCCGCTGGGCGCAAGGCGGGTCTTCGAAGTCGGGCTGTGCGTGGGAACGTTCTGCGGCACGGGGGGTGAGGCGCGAAAGTGTGACACTCGGTGCTGAAGTGTCACACTTTTGCGGGGAAGGTCCCCTCCGGCGGGTGCCGGTAAGGGCCGCACCGCTCAAGTTCGAAGACCCCTCAAGGCGCACAGGGCTCCGGCCGCAAAACAGCTGGGCGCAGAAAAAAGCGACCCCGCGCCCGGATGATTCGTCGGCGGCGTGGTCGCTTGGGGGATGCGGAGGTGGTGGGGGCGGAGGCGTCAGCCCAGGGTGGTGCCGATGTACGAGGTTGATTCGGGGCCGGAGTCGGACTCGGCGGGCGGTGCGGCGGGCGCGGGGGTGGCCGGCGCGGGCGGCGTCTCGTGGCAGGTGAAGCCGAGGCGGGTCAGGGCCCGGGTCACCTCGAAGGCCGTGAAGTCACGACGGTCCTGCTTGGTGATCACCTCGCCGACCTGCTTGACCGGGTACAGCTTGCGGCTGATGACGGCGCAGGGGCCGCTGACGGGCTGCTCCGGGCGGATGCCCTTGAGCATCTCCTCCACCTCGCTCTTCGTCAGATCGAAGGGGTAACGGGCGATCACGCAGCGCATGGTGCCTCACCAAGGGGTTCGAGCGGGAGGAGAGGGGAGGATTTCTCCTCGGGGAAAACCGAGCAGCCGGAGAACGGCGGAAGAACGGTGGGTGGCCGAAGAACGGCGGCTAAATGAGCAGATACGAAAAGGGACCCGCACCCAAGGTGCGGGCCCCTGTTTCGCAGCTTCGCGTGCTTAGGCGGGAACGATGTTCTCCGCCTGCGGGCCCTTCTGGCCCTGCGTGATGTCGAAGGTCACCTTCTGACCTTCCTGCAGCTCGCGGAAGCCCTGGGTGGCGATGTTCGAGTAGTGGGCGAAGACGTCAGCGCCGCCGCCGTCCTGCTCGATGAAGCCGAAGCCCTTTTCCGCGTTGAACCACTTCACGGTACCGGTGGCCATGTCTTAACTCCTAGGCAGTGCACGAGATCCGCACTTTACGAATCTCCTCCATCGCCGTGATGATCACCTGCCCGGAGAACCGGTTCAAAATTGGCAACCACAACTGCAACTGAAGTCAGCCTAGCACGGAACCCATTTCCGCGGCGGCGGAATTGTGTGGGAAAAGCGCCGCCCGAAACAGTGAATTTCTGTTTCGCCGACATCAGATTTTCTACCGATGAGACGAACGGCGCAGCTCCTCGTTGACGCGCAGCGCCTCGTCCAGCCGGTCCTCCAGGCTGATGATGCGGCAGGCGGCCTCGATGGGCGTCCCCTGGTCGACGAGCTCGCGCGCGCGGGAGGCCGTGCGGAGCTGATGACGCGAGTAGCGGCGGTGCCCGCCGTCCGACCGCGTCGGCGTGATCAGCCCGGCCTCACCCAGTGACCGGAGGAAACCGGGGGTGGAGGCGATCAGCTCGGCGGCCCGGCCCATGGTGTAGGCGGGGTAGTCGTCGTCGTCGAGCCGGTCGGCCGCGGGCTGCTGGCTTTCTGCGGGCATGTACACCTTTCCTGCGGACCACCGGAGAGCGACAGTCCGCCGCCGGGGAGCGTGTTTCCCCCTACGGGAACTCTAGTCGCACCCGGGGAATCTCTGTCGCGGCGAGCACAGATGTCCTGACGCCCGTGAACACCGGTTGACGCGCTCAGCGGCCGAGGAGCAGTACCCGGCAGGCCCCGGCGGGCGGCTGCGGATCACGCGCTTCCGCTACGACGTCCCGCCAGCCCCAGGCCCGGTACGCCGTCAGCGTCTCGGTCTCGGTGCCGGGCACCAGGGCGACGCCGAGGGCCGGCGCGTGATCGGCGAGCAGCCGGCGCTGCAGGCGCCGGGCGAGGTTCCACTCCCGGTCCTGGTAGTGGGTGCGCACGCCGGGCGGGACGACGATCCCGGAGACCGCGAAGAGCCCGCCGGTGACCGCGAGGCCGCGCACGGTCCGGGGCAGGCGGATGTCGCACCCCTGCCACCACGGATCGGCACCGCGCACGGGGAAGCCGTAGGCGAAGGCCGTCAGCGTGGTGTTCTCGGCGATCAGCAGGGTGAACCCGGGCCGCCGGACATCGCCCGCGAGCCTGCGCAGGAAGTCGGCGCGGGAACGGTTCCCGGAGCGGGTGCCGCCGCCGGAGGTCTCCTCGTACAGATCGCCCAGGTCCTCGAACCGGTCCTCGATCTGGCGTCGGCTGAGCGGGCGGACGCGGTCCCCCTGCCGGGGAGAGGGGCCGCGCTCCCGGCCGGGCGACCACGGCTGCTCCCCGTGGGCCGCGTCGGCACCGCCGTGCCTGACGAGGTCCGCGGTCATCGGCCGACCGGGCACATTCACGGTCATGGGGCGAGCCCTGCCCCGGGTGCGGACACGTCCGCCCCGGCGTCGTCCTTCGCCGAGGACGGCACCGGCGCGATCCGGCACACGAGAAATCCTCGGTCCCTTCACGGTACGCCCGCGGAGTGCGGCACGGCCTGGGGCCGGGACCCGGCAGCCCCGCGCGCTACGGCCCCGCGCCCTAGCGCGTCACTGGTTCCAGCTCTCGTCGTACGGGTCCTTCGGGGTCGGGACCGGCTTGGCCTGGGTGACCTGGAAGTAGGGGATGGGGCGGTTGTTGACGGGGTCCTTGGTCTGCTTGGCGGAGTAGGTGCCGGTGACCAGCAGCCAGGTGTCGGGCTGCAGGACCGGTGGGATCTTGCCGGTCAGGGCGATCTTGACCGGCTGGGCGTCGGCGGCACAGCAGTTGAGTGCCATGCGGACGAGGTAGGGGGCGCCGGACTTGTCCAGGGCCACGAAGCCGGTGACCTTGAGCTGACGGTCGCCCAGGGAGTGCCCGTGGTCGTAGACGGCGCGGGTCGCGTAGTCGACCAGACCGAGAGTGAGCGGGTTGTCGGAGGGGAGCTTCGAGAGGCCGTAGGGCTGCTGGATGGCCGTGCCCGTGCGGACCGCGCTGTACGAGCCGAGGGCCGGCGGGGCGACCAGGATGAGGGCGAAGAGGGGGAGCAACAGGAGCCAGGAGATACGGGGTTCGCGGTGCACATGCCCATGACCGGGCTCGGGCTCGTGGCTGTCGTCCGGCACCGGAATGTCTGCGTGTGCCTTCTCCGCCCGCGCCCGGCGCCACTCGTACCAGGCCGTCGCCAGTGCCGCCACGATGAGTACCCCGCCGGAGAGCAGCAGCAGCGGCTGGAGGCCTGCCTTGACGTAGCGCAGGTAGAGGTTGGTGAGGCCGGCGTGCAGCAGGGCCGTGCCGATCAGGAACAGGACCGCCGCCTGTGCCTGCCGGCTCACAGGAGCACCGCCGAGGTGACGACCGCGCCCGCGATGGCGAGGACGAAGGTGGCGGGTGCGAAGCGCATCGCGAAGCCGCGCCCGAACGTGCCCGCCTGCATGGCGAACAGCTTCAGGTCGATCATCGGGCCCACCACCAGGAACGCGAGTTTCGCCGTGAGCGAGAACTGGGTCAGCGAGGCGGCCACGAACGCGTCCGCCTCCGAGCAGATCGACAGCAGGACGGCGAGTATCGAGAGGGCGAGGATCGCCACCACCGGGTTGTCGGCCGCCGTACGCAGCCAGCTGGCCGGCGCCACCGCCTTGAGCGTCGCGGCGGACATCGCGCCGAGGACGAGGAATCCGCCGGCCTGCATCACGTCGTGCCGCACCGAGCCCCAGAACGCGGCCCCCTTGGTCTCCCCCGCGTGCGGCTCGTGGGCGGGCAGCTTCAGCCAGTCGGTGCGGCCGATCCGCGTCCACAGCCAGCCCATCACACAGGCCACGAGCAGGCTGCCCGCGAACCGGGCGAGGACCATCTCCGGGTTGCGCGGAAAGGCAACGGCCGTCGCCGTCAGCACGATCGGGTTGATCGCCGGGGCGGAGAGCAGGAACGCGATCGCCGCCGCCGGGGTGACACCCCGGCGCACCAGCGCCCCGGCCACCGGCACGGACGCGCACTCGCAGCCCGGCAGGATCGCCCCCGCCATCCCGGCCACCGGTACGGCGAGGACGGGATTGTTCGGCAGCGCGCGGGTGAACCACGTGGCCGGCACGAACACCGCGATGGCCGCCGACAGCAGCACGCCCAGCACCAGGAAGGGCAGCGCCTGGACGACCACGGCCACGAACACCGTCATCCAGCTCTGCATCACGGGCGCGGACAGTGCCGTACGGATCGGCCCCTGGGCCAGCACCACCAGGAGCAGCACCATGGTCAGCGCGAGCGGCGAGTTGAGCTGCCAGCCGTCCTTGCCGTCCTTCGAGGCCTTGCCGTCCTTCGAGGGCTCCTTGGCCGGCGCGTCCGGCGTCGCGGGCACGGGCGGCTGCTGGGGCGGTTCCGCGGTCGGCGGAGTCTCCGTGGTCGACGCGGCTGGTTCGGTGGTGATGGCCACGGGTGTGCTACCTCCGGCAAGTGCGGGGTTTCGCGAGTTTTGCTCCCTGTCTCTGCATACGGCAGTCGGGGCACGGGTGTTCAGCGGAATACTGGAACCACCCGCCTCCTTGGGGCAGTCTTTCCCCTCGTGGCGAGCAGCGTTCCTCATCAGACCCCGCCGGGCACCGCTCGGGCACACATGGTGGTGTGCGGCGACGACGCGCTCGCGCACCGGCTCGCCGCCGAACTGCGCACTGTCTACGGCGAACAGATCACCCTCGTCGTACCGCTCTCCGAGGCCACCTCCGGGCCGCCGGTCGTGGGGCGTGCGCGTGCGGCCTCGGTGGCGCTGCGCGACCGGGTCAACGCGGCGGTGGCCAGGGC
>NZ_JAWOAI010000456.1:0-8241 GCF_033194735.1 Streptomyces sp. W16 | reverse complement strand
GCACCGCGGCCGCGGTGCTCCACCTCGCGGAGAAGGACCCGGCCGGTGCCCGCCGAGCGCTGCGCCCGGTTCTCGACGGCACCGCCCCCGTCGGTTCCTTCCTCACCCCGATCGAGGCCCGGCTCCTGGACGCGCTCGCCTGCCGTGACCTCGGTGACGAGCTCGCGGCGGGAGCGGCCGTCGAGCAGGCCCTGAACCTCGCCGAACCGGACCGGATGATCCTGCCGTTCGTGACGACCGGCGCCTGGGAGCTGCTGGACGCCCTGCCGCGCACGACGTCGCACGCCGCGCTGGTCTCCGACATCCTCGACACCGTCCGCGGCGACGCCCCGGCCCGGCCGGACCGGTCGGCTCCGGGTCCGGCCGAGGAGCTCAGCCCGAGCGAACTGCGCGTCCTGCGCTATCTCCCGACGAACCTCACCCGCCCCGAGATCGCCGCCGAACTGTCGGTCTCCCTCAACACCGTCAACACCCACATACGGCGGATCTACGCCAAGCTCGGCGCCGGGGACCGGTCCTCGGCGGTGCACCGCGGCCGTGAACTGAGGCTGCTGTCGAACGGCCGTGGGTGAGCGCCGCACGATCACCGGTTTCCGGTGACGCGGGTTCACCCGACCACCGACGACGATGAGGACATGGGTGATGACCCCGTCCTCTACCAGATCCGGGTCGGCTGCCACCTCGGCCCGACCCTGCTGACGGCGTTTCCCGCGTTCGTGCCGGAGCAGCAGGGCGCCGAGACGGTGCTCACCGGGCTGCTGCCGGACACCGCGGCGCTCTTCGGTGTCCTCGCCCAGATCGAGGCACTGCGACTCGATCTCCTCGAAGTCCGCAGGCTGGCGCCCGCGCCGGCCGAACCACCCCCGTCGAACGGAGACGCTCCGTGAGCACCGAGCAGCGACAGGCCCTCGACGCGATGCTGCGTCGGTCCCCGTTCCCCCTCGACGGCGATGTCGAGGAACTACGGCGCCTGCTGCACGCGGCGACGTCGACACAGGTGCTGCCTCCCGAGGCGAAGACGGTGCCGACCACGCTGGGCGGTGTCCCCGCAGTCGAGGTCACGGTCGACGGAGTCGAACCCCGGCACGTCGTCGTGTACTTCCACGGCGGCGTCTATCTCCTGGGGGACGCCCTCAGCTCCGCCGGCCTGGCCGCGCAGATCGGCGGGCGGACCGCCGCCAAGGCCTACTCCGTCGAGTACCGGCTCGCCCCCGAACATCCGTATCCGGCGGCGGTGGACGACGCGTTGGCGGTCTACGAAGCCCTGCTGGCCGACGGTGTCACGCCCTCGGACATCGTCTTCGCGGGCGAGTCCGCGGGCGGTGGACTCGCCGTCGCCACCCTGGTCAACGCCCGCGACCACGGGCTGCCCCTGCCTGCCGCGGCCTTCGTCATGTCGCCGTACGTCGACCTCACCCTGGCCGGGGCGTCCGTCGACACCAAGGACGCGGCCGATCCGCTGTTCTCCCGGGAACTCCTCGAACCCCTCGTGGCCGACTACACGGCGGGCCAGGACCCCGCTCTCGGCCTGATCAGCCCCGTCTTCGCCGACCTGTCCGGCCTACCGCCCCTGCTCATCCAGGTCGGCGGCCACGAGGTACTCCTCGACGACGCCGTACGCCTCGCCGGGCGGGCCGCCAACGCGGACGTCGAGGTCACGCTCGACGTCACCCCCGGGGTGCCGCACGTCTTCCAGGTCTACGGTCCGATCCTCGACGAGGCGACCGCCGCGCTGGACCGGGCCGGACGGTTCCTGACCGCACGGCTCGGAGCCTGAAGCCCGTATCGCCCCCGCGTCTCGCTCTGTCCGGCGACGCACCCATCAGCGCGTCCACTCCACCGGCCGACCGCGGTCGGCCGGCCCGTCCGCCGCCGTACCCGCTCCCACCGGCGCCCCGAAGCGGGCCAGGGTGTGCCAGACCATCTTCAGGTCCTGGAGTTCATGGCGGCCGGTGCGGGCCGCGTCGCCGATGATCCGGGGGTCGATCACGCCCTTCTCGGCGATGAGGGCACCGAGATCGACGTACTCCTGGCCCCGGTAGTCCGCGCGCCGCCTCAACTCGCCCACGGTGAGCCGGTATCCGGGGTGCCACTCGACCGGGCAGGGCAGGCGGCGGGCGGCGGTCTCGACCGGGGTGCCGCGGTAGCTCGCGTCCAGGACGAGGGCCTCGACGTCCCGGGTGAGAACGACACCGCCGTGCACCTGGGTCTCGATGTAGTCGTTGAGGGCGTCCTGCTCGTCGGCCTCGGCGAGGGCGATCAGGGACATGCCTGCGGCGACGCCGAAGTCGGTCGGTTCGGCGGCGCTGTCGGGGTAGCAGAAGGTGGCGCGGGCGAGGGTTGCGCCGGTCAGCCGGAGGTGCGAGGAGCCGAACCGCGGGGCGGCGCCGACCAGTTGGCGCCGGAAGTTCAGCGCGCCGTACACCGGTCGCTCGGCGGCGGGCGACCCGTCGTAGGCACCGGCGAAGATCCGGCTCTCCCAGCGCCAGCGGTCGCCGCCGGGGTGCGCGGTGAGGCCGCCGTTGCTGGTGCCGGTCACGAACTGCGAGTGGTACGTGCCGTCCTGGGCCAGCGCGTCGAGGATCGGGCGTCCGGCCGCCGTACGGTCGGGGTGGAAGTTGAGGGTGATGCGCAGTCGCGGGTCGACGGCCGGGCCCGACGACCGGGCCGCGACATGGCGCAGCGCCCTTGCCTGGCGCACCCCGACAGCCCCGAAATCCATTGGCTCCCCCACCGCTCGCCTCACTACCCTGGGCCGAAACCTAGACCCTCTAGGTTTCGAGACGGACATCGCCCCAGGAGACTCCCCCATGAGATCACTCACCGAGCAGGACATCCGCGACTCATTCGTCAACTGCTCGAAGGGCGAGGCGAAGCGGCTGGCGATCCCGCGCGATCTCGACAGCCGTCCCTGGGACGATCTGGACTTCCTGGGTTGGCGGGATCCGGGGGCGCCGGACCGCAGTTACCTCGTCGTCGAGCGGGCGGACGGGCCGGTCGGGGTCACCCTGCGGTTCCCGTCCGCGCAGCGCGGCTTTCTGCACCGGAGCATGTGTTCGCTGTGCGTCACGACCCACTCGGGCGGCGGGGTCTCCCTGATGACCGCGCGCAAGGCGGGCCCGGCGGGCCGTGAGGGCAACTCGGTCGGCCTGTACATGTGCGCCGACCTCGCCTGCTCCCTCTATGTGCGCGGCCGGAAGATCCCGGAGTCGGGCATCCGTATCGAGGAAAGCCTCACCGTGGAGCAGCAGATCGCCCGAACGGTGGGCAATCTGAGCGCCTTCCTCGACAAGCTGTACGTCTGACGTCAGCCCCCAAGCTGTACGTCTGACGTCAGCCCCCAAGCTGTACGTCTGACGTCAGTCCCCCGGCACCGCGATGACGATCTTGCCCCGGCTGTCGCGGCGCTCCAGCCGCTCGTGGGCGGCACGTGCCTCGGCGAGGGGTACGACGGTCTCGATCGGCACGCGGTAGGCGCCGGCGGCCACCCGCTCGGCCAGTTCACGCAGGTCCGGGCGGGGGTCGTAGCCGCCGTGGACCTGGAGGTTGGTGAGCTGGAAGCCGAGGATCGACGCGTTCTTCGGGTAGAAGTCGCGGGTGTCGACGGTGCTGGGCTCCAGGGCGACATTGGCGAGGGCGACGACCCGGCCGCCGTGTCCGATCTCGCGCAGGCTGCGTCCGAAGGCCCGGCCGCCGACGGTGTCGAGGACGACGTCCGCGCCGCGTCCGTCGGTGAGCCGCAGCACCTCGTCGACCTCGGCGTCGTCCGGGTGTGCCGAGGTGTCGATGGTGGCGTGGGCGCCGAACTCCCCTGCCCAGGCGGCCTTTTCGGGTGATCCGGCGAGTGCGACGACCCGGGCGCCGGTCTCGGCCGCGATCTGTACGGCCGCGCTGCCGACCCCGCTCGCGGCGGCCTTCACGAGGACGGTGTCCTCCTTGGTGACCCGGGCGAGGTGCCGCAGGCAGTACCAGGCCGACAGCCAGGCGACGGGCAGTGCGGCGGCGTGCGTGAGGGCGATCCCGTCGGGCAGGGCGGTCACCTGGGTCGCGGGTACGGCCGCCAACTCGGCATAGAAACCTGGCGAGTTGACGCCGTCGAGGGCCACGACCCGCTGGCCGACCGAGAATCCGGTGACACCCTCCCCCAACGCGGCGACGGTACCGGCTCCTTCCACTCCCGGGATCAGCGGCGGGCGTCCGGCCCGGTGGTAGTTCCCGGACCTGATCAGGGCGTCGGCGCGGTTCACGCCCGCCGCGGCGACCCGCACCAGCACCTGCCCCGGACCCGCGACCGGGTCGGGCACCACGACCGGCACCAGCACCTCAGGCCCGCCGAACTCGTCGATCCGTACCGCACGCATACCGCTACCCACTCCCTGTCGCGGCCACCGAACCCGGCCGACACCTCTTGAACTGGTGTCACCATGCGACACCGGACGAACCGGTGTCAAGGCTTGTCGGCAGTCCTCGCTCACACCGCATGAACCGGTGTGCGCGAGGTAAGCTCGCTGTCATGACCACCCCGCCCGTCTTCCCGTTCATCGGCGGACGCCCGTGCCTGAACTTCGTGGCGACGCTCGGCAAACGGCACGCCGACCCCGTCGAGCGGCTCCCCGATCCGGCCGCCCTGGCCGGGTGGATCACGGAGGCGGAGCTGTCGACGGGCACCGAACCGGTGCGGGTCACGGCCCGGGAGCTGACGGACGCGCGCACCCTGCGCGAGGCGCTCTACCGGGTCGTACGCGACGCGATGGCCGGGCGGGAACCGGCGGCGGCCGATGTCGAGCGGGTCAACGAGGCCGCCGCGCGCC
The DNA here is from genome assembly GCF_033194735.1 of Streptomyces sp. W16. Taxonomy (NCBI): domain Bacteria; kingdom Bacillati; phylum Actinomycetota; class Actinomycetes; order Kitasatosporales; family Streptomycetaceae; genus Streptomyces; species Streptomyces sp. W16. Next base: position 3,430 of record NZ_JAWOAI010000456.1, on the reverse strand, counting down.
CGGATCTCGCACCCCAACTGGGCGAGCAGCGCTGGAAGTCGGCTCATCCGGCGCGCGCGGCACTGGCGACGGTGGCCCGGGACGGCGTCCTGCTGGTGGGCGGTCCGCTGCTGGAGCGGGTCAAGGAGTGCGAGAACCCGGAGTGTTCACTGCTGTTCCTCGACGACTCCCAGGCCCGCCGCCGCCGTTGGTGCTCGATGGACCGCTGCGGCAACCTCGCGAAGATCGCGGGCTACCGGTCGCGCAGCCGGGCGGCCGTGACACGGTGAAGGTGGACCAGGACGTCGTAGCTGCGGGCCAGTGCGATGTCCTCGGGATCCTCCGGGTAATCGGTGCCGATGCTGCGGGTCGGCCGCGCCTCCTTGAGCCACGCACGGGCCGGTGATCCGACCGTGCGCAGATCGACCAGGTAGTCGGCGAACCGCACCTGGTCCAGGGTCCGTTCACTGCTGCCCGGGCCGGCCGCTCCCAGCGTTCGGCGGTGGATCGGGGTGGGCGGAACGGTCGAGGGCGGCGACCCGGTGAGATCGTTGGAGTCGGAGGGGCTGCCGTGGCGTCCGGGGTGCCGGCCGCGACGGCGCCGAGGCTGATGAGCAGGGTCAGGAACAGTCCGGTCCGATGCCGTGTCATCGTCCGAGGGTCGCGTGCCCCGGGGACGGGGACCATGCGGTGGTCCTCCGTGCCGGGGTGGAGTTTTCCTCAGGACGCGGCGGGCGTCCAGTGCGGGTCGCGGCCGAGGAAGGCGAGGAGTGTCTCGGCCCGGTCGTAGTCGGCCGTCACCTCGCGTGCGGGTGCGAACACCTGGTAGGCGTCGCGGAGTTGGTCGACGATTCGGTCCGCGGCCGGCCAGATCCCTTCTGCCAGGTCCGCCTCCAGTGGCCGGTTCTGGCCGGTGGCCACCGCGATGTCCCAGGCGTGCACGGCCGCGTCCATGGCGGCCGTCGCCGCTGCGAACGGGAGGGCCATCGGGCCGAGCGGTGTCGGCACCTGGTCGGCGTCGGCGGGCAAGGCGGCATAGCCGTCGGCCACCGCGCGGAGCACCTTGTCGAGTTCGGCGACCGGGTCCCCGTCGAGGGCGTCCGCGGGGTGGAAGGGGTCGGAGTCGGGCCGGTCGCCGGTGAGGACGAGACCGTAGGCCTGCTGGTCGATGCGGGCGTGGTTGAGGACCTGGCGTACCGTCCACTCGCTGCACGGCGTGGGTGCCGCCCAGGCGCTCTCGGGCACGGCGGCGATCACCTCGCGCAGGTAGTCGTGCGAGCGGGTCAGCACCTCGGTGCCCTGGATGTTCGTCATGAAAGTCGACCTCCCCTTCGTCCTGTCCGGTGATGACAATCTAGGAGGCCATGCGGACAGTTACGGTCCGCAATGGGTACGTTCAGCGCATCCGCGAGGAGGGAATAGGCCAAGGATGCGAGATGTCCGGGAGTGGACGGCGCCACTGGTGCGGTTCGTGGGGCGGCACCGGGACCCGGTGGTCGTCCAGACGCTGCGGTCGGCGACCGCGGCGACGGTCGCGTATGTCGTCGCGCTGCGCCTGAGCCCCGAGCCCGCGCCGCTGACCGCTCCCCTGACCGCGCTGCTCGTCGTCCAGGTCACCCTCTACGCCACCCTCACCAACGGCATCCGCCGGGTGAACGCCGTGGTCGCGGGTGTGCTCGTCGCCATCGCGTTCAGTCTGCTGGTCGGGCTGACCTGGTGGAGCCTGGCCCTGCTGATCGTGGCCTCGCTGGTTGTCGGGCGGCTGGTCAAAGTTGACGAGTACGTGCCCGAGGTGGCGATCAGCGCGATGCTGGTCCTCGGGGTCACCACGGTAGGCAACACGGCCTGGGCGCGGGTGGTGGAGACCCTGATCGGCGCGGTTGTGGGGCTCGGCTGCAATCTGCTGCTGGCTCCCCCGGTGTGGGTGGACGAGGCCGGCGAGTCGATCGAGGGGCTGGCCCGCCGGCTGCGGCGGCTGATGCGGCGTATGGGCGAGGAGGCGGCGGGCCGCACCCCCGTCGACCACGCCACCGCGAGGCTGCACGAGGCGCGCCGGCTCGACCACGACATCGTCGAGGTGGACGCGGCCCTGCGGCAGGCCGAGGACAGTCTGCGGCTCAATCCGCGCGTACGGGAGGGGCTGCTGCACCGGGTCGTGCTGCGGACCGGTCTGGACACGCTGGAGATCTGCACGGTCGTGCTCCGCGTCCTCGCGCGCACCTTCACCGACCTGGCGAAACAGCGCGACCCCGAGCCGCTGTTCGCACCGCCGACGGGCGCCGCCGTAGAACAGCTGCTGTCCGAGATCGGTGACGCCGTGGTCAGTTTCGCGGTGCTGGTGACCACCGACGTGAGTGTGAGCGCCGAGTCGGCGGAGTCGCGGCTCACCGCCGAACTGCACACGGCCGCCGCCACCCGCGACAAGCTGGCCCAGCTGCTCCTGGAGGAGGTCCAGCGCGACGCGGCCCAGTGGCAGCTGCTGGGTGCCATGCTGACCGAGGTCAACCGCATGCTGGACGAGCTGGACACCGAGCACCGCTCGCGCCGGCTGCTGGAGGAACTCGACCGGTGCGCCGGCGAGCAGCGCGAACGCCTGCCGTGGCTGACCTGGCTGCGGGAGCGGGTGGGCGTACCGGAGCGGCTGCGCAGGAACCGGGGCACGGGCGCCGATCGTTCTAGGTGACGGAGTCACCTGGGGGCGGGCCGCCTCCGGCAGCGCGGCGATGGGGGCGGACGCATGACCGACAGCAGCGTACGGATCGACGGGAACACCTTGTGGCTGCCCGGCGGGGTGGCGGTGCGGTTCATCCGCACCCTGCGCCTGCCCGAGACGGGCACGCATCCGCTGCCTCCGGGGCTCGGCGAGTTCCCGGTCCGCCGGGTCGCGGACTTCCCCGACACCGTGCCTGGGGAGTGGCTGGCGCGGGGCGGGGTGATGCTGCCGGTGTATCTGCGTGAGGCGATGTGGCTGAGCTTCGGGGGCACGGCAGAGCCCGCCGCCCTCCAGGTGGGCGTGGGCAAGGTGTGCGCGGTCTCCGGGAAGCCGTGGAGCGACCGGCTGTCCCGCGATCCGCAGAACTACGTCGTACTTCCGCGTCAGCCCTGGCTCGACGGCATCAACTCCGGCAAGGGGACGGTCCGCCAGTTCGTGGCGGTCCCGTTGGGCCTGGGTGCGACGGTCGAGGGGCAGGTCACGGGCGAGGAGGTGTGGGGTGGCGTCCAGCTGCAGTCCTTCCCGCTCACCGAGCGGGAGTTGGCCAAGTGGCGCGAGGACGAGCGGCGCCGGTCGGAGCGGGCGCGAGCGATCACCCTGTCGTCCGGGGGCTACGGTGGCATGCCCGCCATGCCGATGGCCGCACAGGCCGCCCCTGCGCCCGGTGCGTCGCCGCGTGCGCCCCGTCCCGCCGCCATGGGTCTCGGTGTCGGCGGTTCGATGCGCCAGGAGGTCTAC
>NZ_JAWOAI010000455.1:0-8244 GCF_033194735.1 Streptomyces sp. W16 | reverse complement strand
GGGCCCGCGTGGCGATCGCCCAGGCGGTCGCCCAGGTCGACAGCCCGTGCCGGCTCACCATGTGTGCCTGAACCTGCTCGGCGGCGGTCAACTCGGCCAGCGTTTCGGCGTGTTGGCCACGCGCGGCGCGGAGCATCGCGGAGGTCAGATGCACCAGCAGACGCACGCCGGGCTCCCCCTCGGACCGGGTGACGCGCCGGGCGCGGTCGAGCCACTGCTCGCCCCGGTCGAACTCGCCCGCGCAGATCAGCGTCCCGGCCAGGGAGACCTGCGCGGGCGCGATCACCGCCTCGGCGTCCCACCCGTACCGGGCGGCCAGCGCCACGGCCTGCTCACAGCGTTCCCGGATCAGGGCGAAGGAACGGTTGCCCGAGGCGAAGCCCAGATGGGCGCGGCAGGCGACCTCCAGATAGGGGCGGCCGATGTCGCGGGCGAGCGCGGCGCCCTCCAGGAGGTGCCGCTCGCTGTCGTCGAGCCGCAGCGACCAGGCCTCGGTGACCCCCAGGTTCAGCAGCGCGAGGGCCCGCAGATCGCTGGCGAGCGCGATCTCGGTGTTGGAGCGGCCCGCGGCGGGCGAGGGCAGCGCGTCGGCCTGCTCGAACACGGCGTCGAAGTGCCCGCGCAGCCGGGCCAGCAGCAGATCCAGGGACGCGATCGCCGTCCGCAGCCGGGGCCGCCGGTCGGGCGGTGCCGCGTCGGCGTACGCCCCGGCGACCTCAAGATGCGCCCGGGCCTCCTCCAGCCGGTGCTGGTGCAGGTCGGCGTTGGCGTGCACCAGGGCCAGTTCCGGGGAGTCCTCGCCGACGCAGGCCGGGAACTCGCGCAGCAGTGCCACCACGCTTCCGGCCTGCCCGTCGAGCGTGAGGCTGACGGTGTGGTCGGTGAGCAGCCGGGCCGCCTCGGACCAGTCGCCGGCGGCCTGCAGGTGTCGTACGGCATCCACGGCCTGGGCGTGTTCGGCGAACCAGCGCGCGGCCAGCCGGTGCAGTTCCGGGATGGCCTCCGGGAAGGTGCGGCGCAGTTCCAGCCGGAGCAGGTCGGCGAACATGTGGTGGTAGCGGAACCAGGTGCGCTCGGGGTCGAGCGACACCACGAACGCGTTGGCGTCCTCCAGGTCCAGCAGGATGCGCTCCGAACCGGTCGCGCCGGTGAGCAGATCGGCCAGTTCGCCGTTGATCCGGTCCGCCAGGGAGGTGCGCAGCAACAACCGCTGCACATCGGGCGGTTGCCGCTCCAGCATCTCCGCCATCAGATACTCGGCGACCGTACGGTGGCTGCCGGAGAACTCGGCGACGAACCGCTCGGGATCCGGGTGCCCGGCCAGCGAGAGCACGGCGAGCCGCAGCCCGGCCGCCCAGCCCTCGGCCCGCTGGTGCAGCAGACCGGCCACGTCGTCGGAGAGTGCCACTCCGGAAGCGGTGAGGAGGTCACGGGTCTCGGCCTCGCTGAAGCGCAGCTGCGCGGCGCGGATCTCGGCCAACTCCCCGGTCAGCCGCAGCCGGTGCAGATGCAGCGGCAGGTCGTGCCGGGTGGCGACGATCGCGTGGACGCCCCGGGGGAGCGCCGCCAGCAGCGCCGTGAGCTGTTCGGCGGCCTCAGCGGAACCGAGTTCGTGCAGGTCGTCGATGACGAGATAGAAAGTGCCGCCGGACGCGGTGATCTCGGACAGCACCTTGTCCACCATCGCGCCGCCGTCGAAACCGGGCGTCGTGGGCGGCGGTTCGGCTGCGCCCTCGCCGCCGGCCGCGCCACGGACCGCCTCCAGCAGGGCGAGCCAGAACAGCTGCGCGTCCTGCTGACCCGGCCGCACGGACAGGAACGCGATACGGCGATCCCGTCCCGGCCGGTCGGCCCACGCGTGCAGCAGTGAGGTCTTTCCGCTGCCGGCGGGCGCGGAGATCATCGTCACCCGCTGCTCGGACGCGCGGTCCAGTGCGGCGATCAGGTCGCGGCGGTCGATGAGACCCGGGCGGCCCCGGCCCGGTACGCGGACAGGGCCCGCGGTGGCCGGCAGGTCGGGCATGACGCCATGTCCTCTGGTCACGCGGTCAGCGTAGTCGATGCGAATCACCGCATCCCGGCGATGACCGGTCACCCCCACGGCGGTGATCGTGAGCAGGCGCGCGAAGGGCGCGTCACTCTCGACGGCCCCTTCGGACGGTCCGTGCGTGCGAGCCGACAGGAGACGGTGTGAAAGAGCTGGGCGGAACCTTCCCCCTTGGACCGAGACGGGTGCACCGGGTCGGCTACGGCGCGATGCAACTCTCCGGCGACGGGGTCTTCGGGCCCCCGCGCGACCGCGACGAGGCGCTGCGGGTGCTGCGCGCGGTGGTCGACGCGGGGGTGGACCACATCGACACCGCGCAGTTCTACGGAGCGGGCACTGTGAACGAACTGATCCGGGAGGCGCTGCATCCTTATCCGGACGGACTGGCGATCGTGAGCAAGGTGGGAGCCCGCAGCAGTGACCGGCCGTATCGGCTCCGCCAGGGCATCGAGGAGAACCTGACCGCGCTCGGCGCGAGCCGGCTGGCGGCGGTCAACCTGCGGATGGTGGACCCGTCCGAGGCGCCGGACGGCCGGTTCGACGCCCAGCTGGCGGTACTGGTCCAGGCCTGCGAGGAAGGGCTCATCGAGGGCGTCGGCCTCAGCAACGTCTCCCTGCGACAGCTGCTGAGAGCCGTCGCGCAGACGGAGATCGTCTGTGTGCAGAACCTCTTCAACCTGGCCGACCAGCACTCCATGGACGTCCTCAGGGAGTGCGCGCGGCGGAACATCGCGTTCGTTCCGTTCTGCCCGCTGGGCTGGCCCGGGGAGGCGCGGCACCGGATCCTCGCGGACCCCGCAGTCACCGCGCAGGCCGCCCGGCTGGGCGTCACCCCGGCCCGCATCGCCCTCGGCCGGCTGCTCGACCTCGCGCCGAACGTCCTGCTCATCCCCGGAACCCGCACCCGCGCGCATCTGACCGAGAACCTCGCCGCGGCCGACGTCGGTCTCGACGACGTGGCCCGTGCGGAGTTGAGACGACACTTTCCCGACACCGAGCAGCACCGGCATGAGGAGGAACCGGCATGAACAACGGAGGGGAAGATCAAGCGCTTCGACTGCTACCCGCCGGGCACCGTGATCCTCGCCCAGCTCGGGGCGCACTCGACGCGGCCCTTCACTCCTGACCCCGGACCACGCGGCGGCCCGCCCCACCTCCCGGGGCGGGCCGCCGCAGGATCACTCACGCATGGACCTGCGAGCCCACGCCGAGGTCGAGGCGGAGCGATTCGAGGATGATGAACGTCGTGCTGGCCGTGTACACGTCGGCGGCGGCGAGGACGCCGGTGTACTTCCTGATGACCGGTTCGGAGGCGTAGGCGACCTGCGCGGCCTGGTACTCCTTGACCGCGGCCCACGCGTTGTTGCCGTACTTCGCGAAGAACGGCGTGGGGTCCACCGCCGTGAGCGCCTTCTTGACGTTGGCGACGATGTCGTCCACGTACTGCTGGTACACGACCATGTCCTGGCGGGTGCCGAGCCTGCCGATGTGGCCGCCGACGAAGTGCTTCCACGGGTAGCTCATGGCCTTGGCGGGGGCGGCGATGGAACCGGGGACGTCCTCGTTGAGGTTGAAGCTGTCGAAGGGGACCCAGCCGGGCAGCAGGACGTCGACGAGCATCAGGGTCTTGTGGTCGGGCAGGTGGATGTAGACGTTGTCGGGGGTGTGGTTCGTGCCGTGCCAGGCCAGCTCGACGCGCTCGCCGCCGACCCGCAGCGTGTGGCTCTTCTCGAAGGTGATGTCCGGGAGCGGCCGGGTCGGGTCGTTGTCACGGGCCAGCAGCTTCCTGGTCTCGGCGTGGCCGATGCGCACCACCTTCTTGCCGAACAGCGACGAGGCGCCGAGGTGGTCCGCGTGGTGGTGGGAGTACACCAGGTGGGTCACTCTGTTGGAGACGCCGTTGGCGGCGGCGATCTCGTCGATCGCCCGCTGGAGGTTCTGTCCGATGCTCGGCGGCGCGTCGAAGAGCACGACGCCCTCACGGGTCGTCAGGAACGCCGACTGGTAGGTGCCGTCGGTCACCCAGTACAGGTTCTTCTCGATCCGGCCGACGTAGTAGCCCTGGGAGTTGACGGCGGGACCGAGCGCGGACGCCGGGACGGGCGCGTAGTCGGGCAGGTCGGTGGACGTGGCGGCCGACGCCTGGCCGGCGAGCGCGCCGTCGGCCAGCGCGGCGACGGTGGGGACAGCCGCCAGTGCCGCACCGCGGGCGAGGAAAGAGCGGCGGTTCGTCGAGGACATGGTGATCTGCTCCAGTCGGTGGATGATGCGGGGGAGTTGATGACGTACGGGCAAGGGCGGGAGCGTGGGTTTCAGGCGCCGTAGGCCGGCACGATCGCTCCGCTGATGTGCTCCGAAAGGTCGCCGACGAGGAACGCGATGATGTCCGCGATCGCCTCCGGCCGAACGGCGTGCGCCAGCGACTGCGGAGGGAACACCGCCCGGTTCCGTGCCGTGTCGAGGAGCTGCGGCGCCACCGCGTTCACACGGATGCCGTCCGGGCGCAGCTCCAGGTCGAGGATGCGGACGAGGTGGTTGAGCGCCGCCTTGCCCAGGCTGTACGCGGCCATCCCGGCGGTCGGCTCGGCCGCCGGCCGGGAGGACACGTGCACGATGGCGCCTCCGCCGCGCTGCCGCATGTACGGCGTCACGGCCTGGCTCAGCCAGAGCGCGGCGGCGAGGTTGACGTCCAGCATGAGGCGCAGTTCCTCGGGTGTGGTGGCGAGCGCGTCTCCCGGGCGGAACGCCCCGAGCGTGTTCACCAGCACTTCGGGAGGCCCTGACTCGGCGGCGATCCGGTCGACGAGGTCTTTGGCCACGGCCGGGTCGGTCGCGTCGCCCACCTCCCGGCGGATGCCGTCGGGCAGCGCCTCCAGTGGCTTCGCGGTGCGGTCGACCGCCGTCACGCTGAACCCGGCGTTCGCGAGAACCACCGAGGTGGCGAAGCCCAGTTCGCCACCCGCACCGACCACTACCGCCACGCGTTCGCTCACGGGACCGCCTCCTTGTCGTGCGCCAAGGTTCGCCGCGGGACAGGTGAGCGGTCCTCACCGGATTCCGGTGATCTCCTGGAGGGCGGTGCGGAGTTGGCGTGCCGACGGACAGGGCACGGATGCGGCGGGGCGGGGCCTACCTCGCTGCCGTCGCGGGCACCGGTGGCCAGACGCCGGTGGCCAGTACGCCCAACGCGTAGGCGCGGGCGACCAGTTCAGTACGGTTCGCCGCGTCCCAGCGGGCCGACAGACGCCGTAGGTGATAGGTCACGCCGTCGGTCGTGAGACCCGTCTCGCGGGCCGCGCGGGCGGTGGTGGCGCCGCCGGCGAGGAGCGCCAGGATGCGGGCCTCGATGGGGGTGACCCGCGCGGGGACGAACTCGCGGGGCTCGGCCTCGCCCTGTACGCGCAGCATCACCAGCAGCGCGGGAGTGTCCTCCACGGTGTCACTGACCGGGTCGGCCGTCAGCTCCCCGTGGCGCTCGGTGCCGTCCGGGGCCCGCCACCGCACCGACACCTGGTACCGCGACCGGTGCCGCAGCCGCAGCGCCTGCGCGATCCGCTCCACCTGGACCGACTCCTGCGGCCGGAACAGATCGAGCACGTCCCGGCCGCGCAGCCGCCCCGGCGTCATACCGAACTCGGCCGCCATCGCGGGATTGGCCACCTGGACCGTGCCGTACACATCGCACACCGCGACCGGCACCGACACCCGGTCGAAGAGCATCAGGGCACGGTTGCGCCACACGACGCCTTCTCTGCGGGTCCAGTCCACCGCTGCCTCCAGTCGCGCCGGCGGTCTAGCCGGACAGAGCCGTCCGCACAAGACGCCGTCGGTGTTCCGCACTACACAATCATGTAGTCCCCTGGCGCGGTCCGACGGGGCCGGGCGAGCACGCTGGAACGCAGTACTCCCGTACCGCGAAAGGCAGTTGTCGCGCCATGCCCCCCACCGACACCCTCTTGAACGTCCCCGTCGTCGACATCACCGCGACCGGCCCGGGCCGCACCCCGATGCAGCAGATCATGGACCTGATGCGCCGTCACGGGCCGGTGTTCGTACGGCGGTTGCACGGCCGGGACACGCTGTTCGTCAGCGATCTCGACCTCGTGACCGACCTCGCCGACGAGCGGCGGTTCGCCAAGCACGTCGGGCCCGCCCTGGAGAACGTGCGGGCCTTCGCCGCCGACGGACTCTTCACGGCGTACAACGACGAGCCCAACTGGGCCAAGGCGCACGACATCCTGATGCCCGCCTTCGCGCTCGGCTCCATGCGCACCTACCACCCCGTGATGCTGAAGGTGGCCCACCGGCTCATCGAGGCCTGGGACCGGGGCGCGAGCGACGGACAGCCCGTGAACGTGCCCGACGACATGACCCGGATGACCCTCGACACCATCGGACTCGCCGGATTCGACTACGACTTCGGGTCGTTCGAGCGCGACGAGCCGCACCCCTTCGTCGAGTCCATGGTCCGCTGCCTGGAGTGGAGCATGACCCGGCTGGCCCGTGTCCCGGGCCAGGACCACTCGGCGGCCGACGCGGCCTTCCAGGTCGACGCCGACCATCTCGCCCAGGTCGTCGACGACGTCATCGCCGCCCGCACCGGGACGGACCAGGCCGACACCGGGGACCTCCTCGGACTCATGCTGAGCGCCAAGCACCCGGCCGACGGCACGATGCTCGACACCGCCAACATTCGCAACCAGGTGATCACCTTCCTGATCGCCGGCCACGAGACGACCTCCGGCGCCATGTCGTTCGCGCTGTACTACCTGGCCAAGCATCCGGCGGTACTCCAACTCGTGCAGCGCGAGGTGGACTCGCTGTGGGGCGACACGGCGGACACGGAGCCCACGTACGACGAGGTCGGCCGGCTCACCTACACTCGCCAGGTGCTCAACGAGGCGCTACGGCTGTGGCCCACCGCTGCCGCGTTCAGCCGGCAGGCGCTTGAGGACACGGTGCTCGGCGGACGCATCCCGCTCAGCGCCGGGCAGTCCGTCACCGTGGTCGCCCCGATGCTGCACCGGCAGCCCGGATGGGGCGACAACCCCGAGTTGTTCAACCCCTCGCGCTTCACCCCCGAGGCGGAGGCGGCGCGTTCCGTGCACGCCTTCAAGCCGTTCGGCACGGGTGAACGAGCCTGTATCGGACGGCAGTTCGCGCTGCACGAGGCGACCATGCTGCTCGCGATGCTGGTCCACCGCTACCGGCTCCACGACCACGCGGACTACCGGCTCAAGGTGAAGGAGACCCTCACCCTCAAGCCCGACGGCTTCACGCTGACCCTCACCCCGCGCACCTCCGCCGACCGCGTGCACCCGCCGCTGCCCGGCGCCGTCGAGGCCCCCGCGACTCCGGTGGCGGAAGCCACCCTCCCCGCCCGCGTCCGCCCCGGCACCCGCACCCTCTTCCTGCACGGCAGCAACTACGGCACCTGCCGCGAGTTCGCCGCCCAACTCGCGGACGAGGCAGCGGTGTTGGGATGCTCCGTCGAAGTCGCGCCGCTGGACGCGTACGCCGACGGCCTGCCCACCGACCGCCCCGTGGTCATCGCCGCCGCCTCCTACAACGGCCGCCCCACCGACGACGCCCTCGCCTTCGCCGCCCGGCTGGAGGAGAGCCACGACCTCACCGGTGTGACGTACGCCGTCCTCGGCGTCGGCGACCGCAACTGGGCCGCCACCTACCAGCACATGCCGACCCGCATCGACGCCCGGCTCGCCGAACTCGGCGCCACCCGCCTGACCGACCGCGCCGCAGCCGACGCCTCCGGCGATCTCACCGGCGCGGTAAGGGAGTTCACGGTACGGCTGCGCACGGCACTGCTGGAGACCTACGGCGATCCCGACGCCACGGACACCGAGCCCGTCGAACCGGCTACCGGCCACGAGGTCCGCACCCTCACCGGCGATCACCTGGACGCCCTCGCCGAACGGCACGGCCTCCTCCCCATGACCGTCACCGAGGCCCACGACCTCACCGCGCCCGGCCACCCGCGCCGCAAGCGCTTCGTCCGCGTCGCCCTGCCGGACGGGACCGGCTACCGGACCGCCGACCACCTCACCGTCCTGCCCGCGAACTCCCCGGCCCTCGTCGAACGCGCCGCCACCGCACTCGGCGTCGACCTCGGCACCGTCCTCGACATCCGCCCGGCCCGACCGCGCCGCGACGGCCTCGCGGTCGACCGGCCCGTGACC